>JBEKXR010000181.1:0-7396 GCA_049511935.1 Spirochaetia bacterium
GAGCGGGACCAGCGCCTCGGAGGGAAGCCGGGAGAGATCCCCGAGGAACGCGATGATTCCCATGCTGATGCCGCGGGCGGCACGCTCGGGATCGTCGACGATGAGAAGGCGATCCGCCGCGGAAGTAAGAAAGCCTGTCTCGATGATGGCAGCCGGCGTCGTCGGCGCCACGGCGTGCTCGAAACGGGTCCAGCTGAAGGCATAGTAGCCGCGCATATTGTACGAGACGCCGTATCGGTCCTCCGGCAGGCCCGTGACCTGGCTGTACGCGCGGGCAGTGTCGTCGCGGAGCCTGCGGGAGGCCTCCGACGAGCGCCACGGCGTTGCGATCTTCCACCCGCTGGTGTCCGTTCCGCCGCCGTCATCGGCGTGGATGGCGACAAACGCATCCGCGTCGTACGCCGGGGGGACCGTGGCCGGCAGCAAGTCGGCCATGACCCCGGCGTCCTGGAGCTGCCGCACCACGCGGCCCGCGATTTCCTTGTTCACCGCCGCCTCAGTAAGAGAGCGCCACTGCGCACCAGTGTCCGCGCGCAGCCGGTACTGCTCGTCGGGAAGCTGGTCGATCTGCCAATGCCCGGACTGGATCCCCACGTGCCAGGGCGTGAGTACGCCGCGGACTCTGGCGATGGGCAGCGGTGCCGCGGCAACGGGCGCGCCTGGGGACCGGCGCCGGGCAGCCGCAGCCGGCCCGCCCCGAGGCCAGGCGCGGAGCACGACACTCGCCGCGGCAAGCGCGCAGACCAGGACGAGTCCTGTAGCGGCGAGGATTTGCGTAAGTGTGCCGCGGCCCTTCATGCAGGAAAGATACTCCGAAGCGCTCTCCCGCGTCGTGTGTTTGTCTTGACCGGGATGCGCACGGCTCCTACACTCCCCACGGCCCACGGAGGAAATGAATGACAGACACGGCAGTCACGCGTCGGTTCGTCGAGGAGCAGGCGCGTCGGTTCGAGGAAGAGCCGCTGAACACGGTGCGGCAGAACGCGATGGCCGAATCCGATGCGGCGAAGCTCGCCCTGAACCAGAAGATCGCGATGTCCATCGACCGCAACTTCTCCATCCGCCTCGATGACTGGACCCCGACGGACCAGAAGAGCTCGGGACGGTGCTGGCTTTTCGCGGGCACGAACCTCCTGCGCGCGGGCCAGGTGAAGAAGCTCAAGCTGAAGAGCTTCGAGTTCAGCCAGAACTGGCTCATGTTCTGGGACAAGCTGGAGAAGGCCAACTACTTCCTGGAGGCGATGATCGAAACCGCGGACCGTGACATCGACGACCGCACGGTTGTCACGATCATCGGCAACTGCGTAAACGACGGCGGCCAGTGGAACATGTTCGTGAACATCGCTCTGAAATACGGCCTCGTGCCCAAGGCGGCGATGCCGGAAACCCTGAGCTCATCCGCGACCGGGAGCATGAACTTCGCGCTGGTGGGCCGGCTGCGCGTCGGGGCAAAGGCCCTGCGCGACTTGACCCGGTCGTCGCATCCGGCCCTGGACATCCGGAAGGCCAAGGAAAAGACCCTGGCCGACGTGTACGCGATCCTCCGCGTGCACCTGGGAAACCCTCCCGAGCGCTTCGACTGGCAGTGGACGGACGACAAAAAGAAGTTCCATCGAAAGAAGGGCATGACACCGAAATCCTTCTATAAGGAATATGTGACGCTGCCCCTGCAGGACTACGTGTGCCTCGTGCACGACCCGCGCAGGTCGAGCCCTGTCGGAAAAACGTTCACGGTGGAGTATCTGGGGAATGTCGTGGGGGGTGGGATCGTCACTTACCTGAACGTCGACATCGCCACCATGAAGGAAATCGCGATGAAGACGTTGAGGGCAGGAGAGCCGGTCTGGTTCGGCTGCGACTGCAGCAAGATGATGCACCGGGATCTCTCCGTGTGGGATGCGCGGATGTTCGACTTCGAAAACCTCTACGGGGCCCCGCTGGAGCTCCCGTCCAAGGAGGATCGGCTCCTGTTCAAGCGCACGGCCATGAATCACGCGATGCTCTTCACGGGCGTGGACGAGGAGAAGGGAAAGCCGAAGAAGTGGCGCGTGGAAAACAGCTGGGGAGAAAAGGGCGAGGGCAAGGGGTTCTACGTCATGAACGACTCCTGGTTCGACGAGCACATGTTCGAGATTGCGGCGCGGAAGAGCAGGCTGCCCGCGCTGCTCCGCGCGGCCCTGGACCAAGCTCCCATCGTGCTCCCCGCGTGGGACCCCATGGGTTCCCTGGCCGAGTGACGCCATGAAAGCTGTGCGGCTGGTGAAGGTCGGGTCTCCCCTCGAGATGCAGGAGATCCCGACGCCCGAGGTGGGAGAACGGGACGTGCTGGTGCGCGTGAAGGCGGCCGGTATCTGCCGCTCCGACGTGCACTACCGGGCAGGCACCTCCCCCGTTCGGCCTCTGCCGATGACCCTCGGACACGAAGTCGCCGGCATCGTGGAAAAGGTCGGAACCTCCGTGAAGGACCTGGAGCCCGGAGACCGTGTGTGTCTCCACTACAACATCACCTGCGGGGACTGCGTGTCGTGCGCATCGGGCAACGAGCAGTTCTGCCCGACGGGATTGATGATCGGCCACTACACTGACGGCGGATTCGCGGAGTACATCGCGGTCCCCGCCAGGAATGCCCTTCGCCTGCCGCAGGAGATCCCTTTTGAGCAGGGCGCCACGCTGATGTGCGCCTCGGCAACTGCATACCACGCTCTTCGCAAGTCAGGCCTGCACGCGGGAGAGACGGCGGCAATCATCGGCGTGGGCGGCCTGGGCATGTCGGCAGTTCAGCTCGCCCGGGCATCCGGGGCCCTCACGGTTTTCGCGGTCGACATCCGGGAGGAAAGCCTCGACTTTGCTTCCCGGTTCGGCGCAATTGCCGTCAATGCGCGGAAAGTGGATCCGGTGGAGGAGATACGGAAGCTTACGGGAGGCAGGGGAGCGGACGTGGCCGTCGAGCTGGTCGGCAGCTCACGCACTATGCACCAGGCGGTGAAATGTCTTGCCCCTCTCGGCAGGGCCGTGCTGGTGGGCATCACGAGCGAGCCGCTCACCCTGGACACGTACCGCGAGGTGCTCGGCGGGGAAGCGCAGGTCATGGGGTCAAACGACCACCTTCTGTCCGAGCTTCCCACGGTCATCGAGATGGCTCGGCGCGGGATATTGGACACATCACGAGTGGTCACGCGCTCGATCCCCCTGGATGCGGCGGCAATCAACGGCGCGTTGGACGGGCTGGAGAAATACTCGGCGGGAATTCGCACCGTCATTCTGCCGTGAGAAAGCACGGAGAAAACGGGAGGCGCGCTCAAGCGGTGTGACTGCCTCTCAGAACACCGTGGAGTGGCCCTTGAGGAAATCCAGCACCTCGTCGACCTGGCAGAAGCAGAGCGCCGTGTACGTATCCGCGGCGCCGTAATACAGGGCGATCCGCCCGCTGGGCGCGTCGGAGATGGCGGCGCAGGGGAAGCAGACGTTCGGCACGAACCCGACCGTCTCGTAATCCATGGCCGGCGCGAGCAGATACTCGTTCGTCCGGTAGAGCACCCGCGCGGGATTATCGCGATCCAGCAGCGCGGCGCCCATGCTGTACACGAAACCGTTGCAGTTCGTGATCACCCCGTGGTAGAAGAGCAGCCATCCCTCGGTCGTCTCGATCGGGATGGGGCCCGCCCCGATCTTGGTCGACTGCCACCACTGCCCTCCCCGTCCCATCACCCAGCGGTGCCTCCCCCAATGCACGAGGTCGGGGCTCTCGCTCACGTAGATATCGCCGAAGGGCGTGTGCCCGTTGTCGCTCGGCCTGCTCAGCATGAGGTACATGCCCTTGAGCTTCCGGGGGAAGAGGACCCCGTTGCGGTTGTAGGGAAGGAAGGCGTTTTCGAGCTGCTCGAAGGTCTGGAAATCGCGCGTGCGCGCGATGCCGATGGTCGGGCCGTGGTAGTCGTTGCACCAGGTGACATAGTAGTCGTCGTCGATGCGGCAGACACGGGGATCGTAGGTGTAGGCCGGTCGGGAGATATCGGGATCCGTCCCGGTCATGCGGATCTCCTCGCGCTCGATGTCCCAGTGGATGCCGTCCCTGCTGCGGGCGAGGTGAAGCCGGGGCATGCTGTCCCTGTGCTCGACGCGCATGACGCCGAGAAACGCGTCCTTCCAGGCGATGGCCGCGCTATTGTACACGCCCTGGGCACCGGGGAAGGGGTAGCGTGGGATGATCGGGTTGCCGGAGTGGCGCCAGAGAACATCCGTGCTGCCCTTCGGCTTCTCCTCCCACGGAAGATTGCGGACGGCATCGCCAAGGATAGTCTGCTTCCCCGCCATATCGTGTCGCCTTTGAGCGGTCTACAATGCGAATGCCAGGATGGGAACTTCGAATCGAATTGTCGCAACGGACTTGCCGATGCTGCCGCCGGTCCAGGTGGAGTGGATCAGCGGCAGGGCGATGCCGATTGCGGTGCCGAGAGCCGCCCCGGCAATCACGTCGGTCATGAAATGCGTCCCGGAGAAAACTCGAAACGATGCGGTGAGCACCGCCAGGCTCACCTCCGTCGCGGCAAAGGGAAGGAACCAGGGAGAGCCGGAGGGGAGATCGAGCGCAGCCACCGTGACTCCGAACGCCGCGGCAGCGAAGGCCATCGTGGCGTGGCCCGAGGGAAAGGAGTCGTTGCCTTCCCAGACCTCGGGGACAGAACCCGTGACGGGCGCGAGGTAGACCCACGGCCGGACCCTGGGGAAGAGGTACTTCAGCGTGTTCTTCGCGAAAAACGCGCGGGACATGACCTCGAAATAGATGACTCCCGCGGCGAAAGCCTGGTCCTGGCTGATCCCGAAGGCAAGGGCGAGAGGCAGCGCAGCGGCGGCGTACTGCACGAAATCGCTCGCCAGGTCCAGCCCCCGGGAATAGCCGAACATCGCCGCCCGGTCGAACCCATTGACCTGATCGATGTCCACCGGCATTTCCTGGGTCGAGGCGTGCAGCCCCAGGCTCGCCGCGGCAAGGAGAGCTCCACCGGCTGCTGAAACGCTGTCCGGCAGCAGGCTGACGGACAATTGCGCGGGAGCGCTGACAACCGGACCGAGGACAAGGAGGAAGAGAAGGAATACGCGGAGGATCCGTGACGGAGCAGGCTGCATCAGCCCGCAACCGTATCACACCTTGATCACGTCGTCCATCTTTGCCAGGTCCAGGACGAGGTGCCCGTTCTCGTCGTTATGAAACGCGGGGGTAAACCTGTATCCCCAGAGGATCTCGTCGAATCGATAGGAGAAACGTGCGTTCACCACCTGGCTGAAGGTGTCGTCGAATCCTCGCAGCAGGACCATGATCTCCGCGGCCTGGGAGGCCAGATTCTCGGCAGACTTGCCTGCCAACGGGCTGGACGGATCGATGGGATGGACGACGGTCCAGCTGAGCGGGAGAAAGAAAATGGCCGATCGTTCCAGCTCCAGCTTCGCATAGACTCGCCGGGCTTCACGACCCGTTCCTTCCACGGTCATCAGGACCACGGTAGCCTCGATGTCCACGAGCGCATTCGCGCGCTGGTTGGCGATGCGGAACTGCAGGCTCGTGCCTCCCTGGTAGGGAGCGACGATCGCATGAGTGCTGAAGAGCATCCGCGCGTTCGGACGGGAGAACCGCCCGTAGAGCAGTCCCGCACTGAACGCGAAGCCCAGCACTCCCATCATCGCCTCGATGCTCGCCACGACGTTCGACCCGATGCCCCGCGGCGCAATGATTCCATATCCCACCGTGGTGAGCGTCTGCACGCTGAAAAAGAAGACCTGCAGGAAGGTCCGGGCAGGAGTCCCCTCGGGAATCCCCTGGAGCCCGCCGATGCCCGCCGCGAAGTACAGCGCCGTGAAAGCGAGGGTGAGGGCCAGGAACGCCGCAAGGACCACCGCGAAGAAGGTCGGCCACGAGAGCTGGATGAGGAACTGGTAGAGATGGAAGTCCTGAAGCCGGCGGCCGTGGCGGCGCACGTTGAACGAGCCATCGCGATTGACGATCCTGCGGACACCGCCGTCGTAGCTCTGGGTGATGCCCGGGTCGAAGGGCTGCTGCTTCATCGGAGAATAATACTCGCGGCGGGTCCGAGCGCCCACTCCCGCGCGAAAAGTCCAACCGAGTGCGGCCCCGCGCTACAAAAGAGAGTCAGAAATTGACTACAAACTGCATTGTTGTGACCTGCCCTGTGAACTTGACCGCGCGTGAGGCTGTCCGACCAAAAGCGGCCTACAAGCAGCGTGCCGGTCCGGCCGTACGCATTGATGTGCATGCGAGCGTGAAGACGAACCGTGTTTTTATCCAAATCAAAGGAGATATCCCGGGAGCCCTTTTGCAGTGCCTTCGAGACGAGTATGGCCGGCGGCTGATACTGAAGTGCGAGTGGGGGGAAAGACTGAGCAACCTTCTCGACGCTCCCTTATACGAACGGGAGCCAAAGGAAATGAGTCCAGGCGCCTGCCTGAGGTTCTTCCGGCAAGACAAAGGTCTCTCCCAGGCGAGGCTGGGTCAGGAGCTCGGGGGCGTGTCGCGCCAGAATGTGTCCCACATGGAAAACAGCCGGCGGCCGATCAACAGGCAGATGACCCTGAGACTCTCCAGTTTTTTCGGGGTCTCAGCCGACAAGTTCCTCGGCGCGCGTTGACCCGCCCGGTGCGGCCCGCCTATACTCGCTGCGGAGGATCGAGTGACCAACCGCGAACGCGTCCTGGCGTCCCTCTCCCACCGACAACCGGACCGCATCCCCTACAACGTCCGTTTCACCGAGCCCGCGCGCGCGAACATGGCCGCGTACTACGGGGATCCGGATTTCGAGTCGAAGCTCGGCAACTGCCTTCACGTCCTGGATACGGAACCGGCCGGCTCCTGGAGCGAGGTCCGCGTGGGGATCTGGGAAGACCAGTTCGGGGTGGAATGGGACCGCTCCATAGACCAGGACATCGGCAACGTCTGCAACGTCAGAGTCACGCGGGACACGATCGATGACTTTCGTTTCCCCGATCCCGACGAGCCGTCGCGGTTCGCCGACCATGCGCGGCTCATCGAAGAGAATCCGAACGAATTCCACGTGACGAACCTCGGGTTCAGCCTGTTCGAGAGGGCGTGGACACTGGCGGGCATGGAGACCTTCCTCATGGCCATGGTGGACGACAAGGAGTTCGCGCACACCCTGCTGGAGCGGATTCTGGAATACAATCTCCGTATCATCGACAAGGCGTGCGCGCTCCCGATCGACGCCATGATGTTCGGCGACGACTGGGGACATCAGAGGGGCCTCATCATGGGCGCCGGGCTCTGGCGCGAGCTCATCGGGCCCCGGGTCCGGACGATGTACGCGCTGGTGAAATCCCGCGGCAAGCGGGTGTTCATCCACTCCTGCGGCAAGGTGGACTAGCTCTT
>JBEKXR010000182.1:0-7368 GCA_049511935.1 Spirochaetia bacterium
GACACCGTGGCGAAGAAGTACGAAGGGAGGAACCAGCTGGACTGGGAGACGACGAAGCTGGGTCCGCGGAGCGTGGAGTACTGCTCCTACATCATGGAGGCGGTGGCGACCGGGACACCCTTCAAGTTCATGGGCAACGTGCGCAACGACGGCTACATCGACAATCTTCTCGCCGATGCCTGCGTCGAGGTGCCCACGTTCGCGGATGACACCGGCCTGCATCCCGTGAGGGTCGGCAGGCTGCCGACCCAGTGCGCGGCGCTGTGCATGACGAACGTCAACGTGCAGCTCCTGGCCGCGGATGCGGCGATCAACGGGGACACCGAGGCGCTGGTCCAGGCGGTCGCACTGGATCCGCTGACCTCCGCCGTGTGTACCCTGAAGGAGATCCGGGAAATGACCTCGGAAATGCTGGAGGCCGAGCGGCGGTGGTTTCCGCAGTTCAAGGGAAAGAAGGTGACCCCGAAGCCGGCGGTGCACATCCCGGCCGGGGTGAAGGCGATCGACCTCGCTCAGGACCCGGCACAGGCCATCCTGAAGCGCTTCATGGACCTCGCCGCGGAGAAGAAATAGCGGCCACTCTGTTCTAAGAGGCGTACTCCTTGGCGTTCGCGGCCGAAGAGAGGAGGACCTTCGCATCAGGCAGCTTTTCCTTGAGGAGGGCCAGCTCGTCCATGCCGGATGACAAGGGCAGCGGCACCTGCCCCCCCTGGATCACGGAGCGGACAAGCGCCATCAGGATCTCGTGACCCGTGTACGCGGATGCGAAGTTGCAGGGATGCATTTTCCTGTCGTCCAGCCAGTCGGCCATATCCTGGATGTACGGCGGCATGTCCTGATCGTAGCTCATGCTCCCCGGGCCCGAAAAAGAGCCGCTCTTCGTCACGGACCTCCATCCACCCCCGGTGAGCACCTCCGCGAACCCGTCGGTTCCCTGGGCGCCGATTTTACACTTCCGCCACCAGTAGTCGACCTCGGGGACATCCGGAGCCCCGGCGCCGCATTCCAGAACGCCGCGCACGCCGTTGGCAAACTGGATGAACCCCGCGATGTAGTCGGGAGATGCATGAAGATCGGAAAGCTTGCCCCGCCCTGCGGCCTGGGCCATGACCCATCGGGCATCGGCGCCGCCGTTGTACCAGCGCATGTAGTCGATGAGGTGGCTGGCCATGTGGAGCATCCATCCGCCCGCCGTGGCATAGACCGTGTGCACCCTGCCCAGGGCGCCGCTCTCAATGTTCTCAGCGGTCTTCCTGTAGTGATCCCCATAGCGATGCTGGTGGCTGACCACTGCCTTCACACCGCTGCGGGACAGGAGATCCCGGATGCGCATCGCCTCGGCGCTGGACATGGCCACGGGTTTCTCGAAAGCGATCAGCTTCGCGCCGGATTCCACACCGACCTTCACCAGGTCGTAACGGATGGAGGGCGGAGTGCAGAAGCAGAACACGTCGGGCTTCAGGGCGCGGGCGAGAGCTGATGGGTCCGTACCCGTTTTTGGATCGCCGAACTTCCCGACGTCCTTGAGCTTCGCGGCATCGACGTCCGACACTCCCACGACCGTGAACCGGGGATTGGCATGGAATGCCGAGGCGTGATGAACGCCCCGCTTCCCCATTCCCACCACCATGACCCGATACCGCGTATCCATCGTTGCCTTCCCCCCGACCGCAGCCGGGCTATGCGTGCGCCTTGTCCCACTCCATCGTCTTGGCGATCACGAAGTCCACTTCCTCCGCCGTCAGCTCCGGGTACATCGGCAGCGACACGCACGTTGCCGCGTTCCTCTCCGACTGGGGAACAGGCCCCGCGAGGCGCGCCTGCTTGCCCCACGGGTAGCCTTCCTGCTGGTGGATGGCAATGGGGTAGTGGCATTTTGCGTCGATCCCATTCTCAGAAAGAAATCCGAGAAGCTGGTCCCGGTGGGCGGGGTTCTTCGTCTCGATGACGTACAAGTGATAGATGTGGTAGTACCCGGGGGTTGCGAAGGGCAGGGTGAATGTCTTCGCCGCCGCGAGCCCTTTCGTGTACCGATCCGCCCATGTCCTGCGCTGGGCATTCCACGCGTCGATATGCTTCAGCTTCACGCTCAGGAAGCCCGCGTGAATGTCATCCAGCCGGCTGTTGTAGCCCATGCTGTGCACCGACCTCTTGTCCGAGCCGTGATTGCGCAGCTTGCGCACGATGCGATCGATCTCGGGATTGTTCGTGACCACCGCGCCCCCGTCGCCGAAGGTCCCGAGATTCTTCTGGATGATGAAGCTCGTGCACACGGCGTCGGAAAGCTCCCCGATGCGGAACCCGCTCCCCCGCGCCCCGAAGCCCTGCGCATTGTCCTCGATGACGTGCAGGGAGCGCTTCTGCGCGATGGCGTGTATGGCCTTCATGTCGGCGCATTGGCCGTACAGGTGGACCGGAACGATCGCCTTCGTCCTCTTCGTGATGGCCTTTTCTATTTTGTCAGGGTCGATGCAGCCGGTCCGCGGATCGGAGTCGACGAACACGACGGTGGCGCCGGTGAACCAGATGGCCTCCGCGGTGGCGAAGAAGGTGTTGGTGGTCGTCATGCACTCATCGCCGGGACCGATGCCGAGCGCCAGGAGGACGAGCCAGATGGCGTCGGTGCCGCTGTTCACGCCGATCGCGTGCGTCATGCCCATGTAGTCGGCAAGCTCTTTTTCGAACCTCTTGAGCATCGGACCCATCACGAACTCGCCGCTCTCCAGGACCTCCTGAAGCCGCGCGTCGATTTCCGTCTTGATCGCGTGATACTGACGGACATGGCCGTAGAATCCGACTTTCATGGACGCCTCCTCGCGTGTGGATCCCCGCATTGAATCAGACACCGGGCGGCGGTGTCAACGGACACCGGTGTGAACCATCGCTCCCGCTGCGGCTCAGGGGGACTTGATTTCCGGACCTTCGGCTGCACGGATCATCGGGTTGGGGTGGAGCGCCACGGTCAGGTCGAACACGTCGGGGCGGGCGTAGTGCCCGGCGACGTCGAGGATCCATTTCGAACCGCCCATCAGCTTCGGGTCGATCTCGGCGTACAGGATCGTCTCCGCTTCGTGCTCCGGTCCGGCGATGATCCGGCCTGACGGGTCGACGATCGCGCTGTCTCCCGGGTTTATCCAGACCTTGGCTCGATCGTAGAGCTCCTTGAAAGCCAGACGATCAGGGATGTCGTCCATTCGCAGCGCGGTGCAGCAGCTGACGACGTACACGCCGCCCTCTTTTGCGATGTGCCTCAGCGTCGAGAGCCACGGCTCTCCGTGGTCCCACGTGGCGGCGACGTAGATCTGCGTGCCCCACGCGTACATCGCGTAGCGAGCCAGCGGCATGTAGTTCTCCCAGCAGATCAAGCCGCCGAGCGTGCCCAGGGGCGTTTCATATACTCCGAGGGTACTGCCGTCCCCCTGCGCCCACACGAGCCTTTCCCCTCCCGTGGGAACGAGCTTGCGGTGCTTTCCCAGCACCGTCCCGTCCGGGCCGACGTAGAGCAGCGTGTTGTACATGCTGGAGCCGCTCGATTCCGTGTTGAGCTCGTTCATGCCGATGACGACGTATGCCTTCGCACGCCGTGCCGCCTCACACAGGCGATCGGTCGACCCGCCGGGGATCGTCACCGCGTTTGCGAGCAGCTCGGCGTACAGCGGGTCGAGCAGCTTTTTCCTGCTGGGCGGCACGACCCAGACCCAATCCGGATACGCGGGGATGAACGCCTCGGGGAAGACAATGAGGCGCGGGTCTTCGCGCCCGGCTGCGTCGATAAGCGCGCAGGCTTTCTCAACGGTTGCCTCGCGGTCGAGAAACACCGGTGAGGCCTGCACGGCGGCAATCTTGAAGGGTTCTTTCATGAGGCATCTTCCTAGCTGGAGAAGGGATTGACGGCGCGGATCTCGGTCATGCCCTTGAAGTCGCCATCATTCTCTGTCAGCAGGGTCCGTATTCCGTGGACGACCATGGTGGCCGCGATTTGTGCGTCGTAACAGCGCCGTCTGGTGATCCCGTATTTCTCGCATAGCTCCATGGCGACGTTTTGGACATCGCCCGTGAAGGGGAGCACCTGAAGGCTCGGGAGCGACGCTATGGACTGGATTTTCGCCCGAGCGACGGCAGGTTCGTCCGGTCGCTCCATCCTCGGGCCTGTCAGGTTGGGGTACATCTCCGCGAGGTTCTGAATAGAGGTATATCTCTCCCTTCCGCCCTTGGCGAGGAGCAACTCGCGCGAGCGCTCGGACCGAGGATCGTTTTCCAGCGTCGCATAGATCAGGACATTGGTGTCGATGAGGACCCGCTCCTTATCGCCCTTCATACGTTTCCTCTCGCGAGAATGCCCCCTTGAAGCTTCCCGGAGTCGTCACGATCTTGTCGGCTGCGGGCATCTGCTGTTGCAGGAGCCTCTCGATCGCGATTTCCACGACCTGGCTCACAGGTCTTGCCTCGCGACGAGCGTACCGCCTGAGCCTTTGCGCAGTTTCCTTTTCAACCGTAATACTCATATGCTCCCGCATAGCATAAGAGTATTAGGAATCGTTTCGGCGGTCAAGCCCCGATGAGCCGCCTCACTTCCGCTGCGTCCGGCAGCGCGGGCATCACGCCCTTTCGCCGCGCGGTAAGGGCCCCCGCGGCATTGGCCCATCGAAGGGCGTCCGCCAGGTCATCCTTCTTCAGTCCTTCGAGCAGGGACCGCCTGTTGTCGGTCCGGCCGCCGACCGTGGAGAGAAGGCGCACGAGCAGGGCGGCCATGAACGCATCGCCGCAGCCGGTTGCATCCACGACATCCACCGCGAAGCCCTGCACCCGGCCGGCGCTTCCCCGCGCCGCCCATGCGCTTCCGTGGGGACCGAGCGTGGCCACGCAGAGGGCAGGTCCCCACTCGAGAATCTTCGCGCAGCCGGCTGGCGCGTCGTCCGTGCCGGAGAGAAGACGAAGCTCAGTCTCGTTCACCTTGACGATGTCGGCGCGGGGGAGCGCCTCGACGATCTCGGCTTTTGCCCGGGCATCGTTTTCCCACAGGCTGGGGCGATAGTTCACGTCGAATGACACCAGGGCGCCCTTCTCCCGCGCGAACGCCGCCCCCTCCAGCGCGGCGCTCCGGCAGGGCTCCACCGCGAGGCTGACCGATCCGAAGTGATAAGCGGCGGTCGAGGCCAGCAGCCTCTGGTCGAGCTCATCAGGCGCAAGAAGCATGTCTGCCCCGGGGTTCCTGTAGAAGAGCATCTCGGTGCGGTTGGGATCCGGTATGGTCATGAAGTTCAGCGTGGTCCTGTGCTGCCGGTCGAACCTCATCCCGCGCGTCTCCACCCCGTAGCCCTTCAGGACGGATTCGAGCCTTCGGCCGAAGGCGTCCTCGCCCACCTTGCCGATGAACGCAGCCCGTGCTCCCAGCTTCGACACTGCTACTGCCACGTTGGCGGGCGCGCCTCCGGCGACCGGGATGAAAGCGGAGACGGTCTGGAAATCTTTTCCCGCCTCCGAGGCGAACATGTCGAGGATCAATTCCCCCAGGGTCACGACGTCCATGCCGCGAGTGTACCCGAGGTGCGCGGATTTGTCCCGCGTCATGGCCCGGCTTGCAGGACGGCCGCTCCCTGGGATAGTGTTCTTCCGCATCACCCTGCGCAGGAGGCATGAATATGTCGAAGATCGCCATGATCGGGGCGGGGAGCCTCGTGTTCTGCAAGACGCTGATGGAGGACTTCCTCGGCACCCCGGCGCTCGCTGGCAGCGAGTACCGCCTGATGGCTCTCACCCACAAGCGGCTGGACAAGATGAAGGGCTTTGTCGAGAGGATGATCAAGGACAACGGCGTCCGCGCGACCGTCACCGCCACTACGGACCGCCGGGAGGCCCTCCGTGGCGTGGATTACGTCGTGGTGATGATCCAGGTGGGCGGCGTGGACGCGTTTCAGATCGACTACGAGGTCCCCATGAAGTACGGCGTGGACAACTGTATCGCCGACACCATGGGCGCCGGTGGAATCTTTCGGGCCCAGCGCCACATCCCCGCTCTCCTGGAGATTGCGAAGGAGATGCGGGAACTCTGCCCCCATGCGCTGCTGCTGAATTATGCCAATCCCATGGCCATGTGCTGCTGGGCCCTCGGGACGGTCCAGGGCCTGCGCTTCGTCGGTCTCTGCCACGGCGTGCAGACGACCATGGATCTCATCGCCTCCTACACCGGTCACAAGAAGGAGGAGATCGACTTCGTGGCCGCCGGCATCAACCACATGGCATGGTTCCTGCGCCTCGAAAAAGACGGGAAGGACCTGTACCCGCTTCTCAAGTCGAACTTCGAGAAACCCGGCTTCTACGCCAACGAGAAGGTCCGGGGCGAGGTGATGCGGCATTTCGGCTGCTTCATGACGGAGAGCACGGGGCATCTCTCGGAGTACCTGCCGTACTTCCGAAAGAACAGGAAGGCCCTGGAGCTGTACTGCGACGAGCCCGGCTTTGGCGGAGAAACAGGGGCCTACTACCACTACTGCCGCATGATCGACGATAAGTTTCAGAAGATGGACCCGTTGTCCATCGAATCGACGAGGCTCGGGAAGAGGAGCGCCGAGTATTGCTCGCACATTATCGAGGCCGAAGTGACGGGGCATGTCTTCCGCCTGAACGGCAACATCCGCAACGACGGGTACATCACCAACCTTCCCGACGGGTGCTGCGTCGAGGTCCCGATCTACGTGGACCGCACCGGCCTTCACCCGACGCACATCGGCGCGCTGCCCAGCCCTCTTGCCGCGCTGAACATGACGAACGTGATCGTGCAGGGCCTCTCGGTGGAAGCGGCGCTCGCGGGAGACCCCGAGCTCCTCGTCCAGGCCGTGGCGCTGGACCCTCTCACGGCGGCCGGGCTCACGCTCAAGGAGATCCGGGATATGACATCCGAGATGCTGGAAGCCCAGCGCGCCTGGCTTCCGCAGTATGCCGGCAGGAAGGTCCACGCAGTGCCGTCGATCTCCATTCCACAGAATGTGAAGCGCCAGCTGGTGCCCACCGATCCGGCGCTGGCGATTGCCAACCGGTTTGGCAAGCTGGCCGAGGCGAAGGGGTAGGACCGGATGAAGAACAGCCGCGAGATCATACTCAAAGCGCGCGAGCTCGGCCTCGGCATCCCGGCGTTCAACATCGCGCACCTGCCGATGACCGAGCCGGTCATCCGCGCGGTGCGCGACCAGGACTCCTTCGCACTCGTGGAGGTCTCGCGCATCGACTGGGTAAAGTTCGGCGCGAAGAGCCCCGCGGCCGTGATCGCCGAGTACCGAAAGCATGACGATCCCCGCCATGTACGGATTCATCTCGACCACGTGCCGGCGATCGACGAGGACCAGAAGACCGTGGATTACCGGGGGATCA
>JBEKXR010000183.1:0-7367 GCA_049511935.1 Spirochaetia bacterium
CGTCGTACCGAGCTTAGCAGCCTGGTCGTGAAGACTAGCGAAGGCCATCTGCTGGCGGTGAATCAGTTCGTTGAGGCTGATTTCAATGTGCCGGCGGATTGTATCGGTTTCCTTATTTCGCTGTGCGGCAATATCGGCGAGGAATCCGGCCAGGCACTTTTCCATCAGGACCTGCTCTCGCTGCTCACGCGTGGGCAATCCGTCGGCTGCCGGTGCAGCCGTGCCTTTGGGCGATACGATAAGGTCGAGGAAGATCGTCGGTTGCCGGACGGTAGTATCGCCAGCGGGCGTCGCCTGGACCGCAAACAGCCGTCGGTGCAACTCGTTGCCGAGACCGTCTTTGACCGACGCAGAAAAAACATCTAGATGATAAGGTGTGCTGCTGTTCAGATCGTAGAACACCGACCCTCGCGCCAGACCGTCGCGGACCTGTTCCCAAAGGGTCTGGCGAACAGTCTCGAACAGTGGGTGGCCCGGAGTCACCCATTCGCATGTGGGGTTCTTGGCGAGTAAGGTCTTATCGAAGACGATCTGCTTATACTCCTTGCCAAGTTTGCCGAACCGCGGTTCGAGCTTGTCGCCCAATGGCCACAGGTAACGAGGAACGCGGCCAACACGGTAGACATGACTGCCACTCGGCGTTTCCTTCGGCAGCAGACCGACCACCGGTCCGGCACCAACGAAGAAGTCCTCTATCACCTCTGGCACTAGCCGACGCTCGCGAGCCTCCGCGCTTTTGCCCACAATTGCCGAGAGGTTCAATTCCCGCTTTGCTAAGCCTTCGAGCATCGAGTCGGTGATCTTTCGGAACCGTTGTGTATCTACCTCCTCAACAATGCGGTTCTTGATGCTCTCCTCGGTCTGGTTATGCAGGTACATGTCACGAATCATCTTCTCCAATAGGTTCGAGGGGAACACATCGCCGAGCACGTTGAACACCTTGCCAGTTCGCTGCGGGTCAAGATCATCTTCAATCTTCTCTAGGCGATCAAAGAGTTTCTGGAGAACGCGGCCTTCGCGGGTGTTGGCCGCCACGAAGTTGAAGATGAGGCAGTCCTTCTCCTGGCCGTAGCGGTGGATTCGGCCCATTCGCTGTTCCAGCCGCACGGGGTTCCAGGGGATGTCGTAGTTGATCATAAACCAGCAGAACTGCAGGTTGATACCTTCGCCGGCGGCCTCCGTGGCAACCAGGACCTGCGCCGACTCCCGGAAGTCACGCTCTGCGTAGATGCGTGTGCCGGGGGTATCGCGGTCCCCGATTTTCATGCCTCCATGAATTTGTGTAACCTTAAGGCCCCACTTGATGAGCTTGCCGACGAGGTAGTCGAGCGTGTCCTTGTGCTCCGTGAACAGGAGCAGCTTCATCGAGAGGTCCTTGAAAACCCCTTGTTCGGAGAGCACCTTATGAAGCCGACTGAGCTTCGTTTCAACCTCGCGTTTCTCTAGCAACGCTGCTTGGTCGATCAGAACTGTCAATTGCAGTATCTCTTCACGAAGCGCGGGCGGATCGATGGAGGCGACCACATCTTCCAACTCTGCAAGGATTTCCTGCTGCTCATCTTCGGGAAGATCGTCGAAATCCTCGGGGAGCTTCTTCTCGATCTGCCCCTGGCGGTACGCCTGCGGGTCCTCCAGAATCTTCTGGCGCTTCTCACGCATACGTTCTAGGCTTCGTCTGCCAGCGTAGACGCTGGATGCAAGCCGGCGCTGAAGCATGGCCATCATGAAGCCGACCGCCCGGCCAGTCGTAGCGTTGGCAGCTTGAGCCTTGATGGATTGGTCCTCCACGTAGCGGGTCAGCGCATCGTAGAGGTCCCATTCGTCACTGTCGATTTCGAAGCTGGCCGTCCGAACATTTCGGTTCGTGAAGAGCTTCTTGATCTGCCCGGTGTCTGGGTCGGGGAAGGAAACAAGAGCCTCTTTTGTACGGCGGAGGTAGAACGGGGCGGAGTTCCGCCGCATTGCCTCTTCGAGACTTTTCACATCTCCGTACACATCTGCGTCGAGCAGGCGCAGGAAGAGGCAGAAATTATCCGGGTCGCCTTTGTGCGGAGTCGCCGTCATCAGCAGGAAGTGGTCCGTCATTCCAGAAAGCTTCTCACCGAGTTGGTAGGCGAGCGTCTTTTTGTCGGCGCTGGATGCAGACATTTTGTGAGCTTCATCAACAACGATCAGGTCCCACTGGCTTCGGAGGAGGCTTTCGTTTGCATCCTCGATACGGGACACCCATGATATGGATGTGATGACCTGGTTCTTGTCCTGCCAGGGGTTCGCGCCATAGTTGGCGCGCAGCACATCGCCACGGACGATCTCAAAGGATTCTCTGAACTTGTCTTTCAGTTCGCGCTGCCATTGGAATGTCAGGTTGGCAGGCGTCACGATAAGCGTCCGCTTCACCAGCCCCCTGATCTTCAGTTCCTTCAGCAAGAGCCCTGCCATGATTGTCTTGCCAGCTCCGGGGTCATCCGCCAGTAGGAACCGGATGCGCGGCAGCTTCATAAAGTAGTCATAAACGGCCTCAAGCTGGTGAGGCAGGGGATCGATACGGGCGATGGACAGCGAGAAGTAGGGGTCATACTCGTAGGCCAAGGCCAAGCGCAGGGCTTCGATGCCGAGGCGGAACTGCACGGGATCTCCATCAAATGGCGGTTGCTCAGGACTGACGCGAAGTGCAGCCAGTTGGGTCGCATCAAGCACGGACTCGTAAAGCCGGTTCGAATCAAGACCCTTGCCAATGAGCTTGAAGGCAGCCCCCAAGGGCGTACAGACAATCACCTGCACAGGCTCTGGAAAGAGAGCGCCCCTTAGTGTCGATCCTGGTTTTGGCGCTTCGATGCTCACAGGAGTGGACACGCTTTTCGACCACCATCTTTTAGCCGCCAGAGTTCTCTTGCTACCTCATCGCCGGAGGCGGCGTATGTATCTAGACTTCTGCCCATTATCGCCCTCAGTTTCTGTTTGACCAAGTTGGCTAATGATAGACCTGTCAGTGCTTGGCTGCAAGGTTGACAGCTACGTTGCCCTTTCCACAATCCACCGCCTTTTATGATTCTTGTTATCCAGCCGACCAGATTGACATTTCACAATCTTCAAGGAAGAGTGGTCTTACCCCACATTCACACTGTGCAGGCCGCCACAGTTTTCAAATGGATTTGTGGAACCTTTTTGCCATGTCTAGAATCTCAAACGCTCTGCCGTCGTCGCGGTCAGTGGTCCTTCCGCTCAGGCTCGCCACCCAGCGGGATGGAATCTTTCTCTTGCCGTGAAGAGCACCAGCAGCCGCTCCAACGATGGCTGCGATAGTGTCGTTGTCTTTTGTGTCATTCACAGCTCGGATGATCGATTCTTCTAGATCGTCGCCATGGCACATGAGGATGTAGAGCACGCTCGGCACCGTCTCAAGGAGATAGGCACCAGAGAACCATTCGTCACAGGCTTCCCGCACCAAGAGACGCTTCTCCCACGCTTCAGGAAGCCTCTCCTCCACGTATCGCCAGAGAGGTCCTGAGTAGCCCGAGAATGCTCCCCCGCGAGGTCTATAAGCCGTCCCCGTCTCAAGATCCCTTGCCACCGAAATGTACTGCTCAACCCACCATCTCGGTTCAGGGGGCGACTTCATGCACAGCAGCTCCCACAGGATGTGCACGAAGGCTAGACACGCCGAGAGAGATGCCGTGTCGTTGTGCGTGATCATGGCGCAGAGTGCCGTGTCCACCCAGAGGTCAGGGCTGGGATTGCTGATGTACGGGATGAGCACAGGAGCGATCCGCATGAGTGCCCCGTTGCCAGCACTGGGTGTCGCACACTCCTGCCATGGCTTACCCGCGTGCATGTTAGAAAGAAACTGACGCACTGAAGAGCCGATGCCGAAGATACGGTTCTGAGCAAAACGAGTGTACAGGAGGGCTGGGTCGATCTGCCCATTATCTAGAATCTGCTCCAGTGTCCAAAACGCTAATTGGGTGTCGTCCGATGGATAACCTCTCGGAGATCCCCCTTGAGGGGTTTCCATGTGCCTACTGGGAAGATAGTCTCTGACCTCGCCGAACTTTTTCCGTCGATCACCGGGGAGCATCCCTTCAGAGGTGTTCCCGAGGGAGTCCCCTATTGCCAACCCCAACATCATTCCTTCGACTCGGTCCCAATCAAAATCCGCAGGCAGCGGTCTGGGGGCAGTGTCAAACAGCGTACTGCGCCTGAGGGACATAGAGCCTTTTCTAATCATTCTCTCGAACGTTTCACGGTTTTCCATGTCTGACCTTCCGGATGCAAAAGGGCACAGTAATAAATCTAGACTATTCCCGTACTCCGCAATAGTACCACGGCGGCAGTCCAAGTTCGAAGCCTCCCCCGTAACCAATATCTAGACGCCCCTATCTACGGTCTCCATCATCCGATTTGGTAAATGAGATTCGTTTCGAGTGTTTGAAAATTGGAACATGACCCAATTCCATTTCATGGAAAGCCTTCTGCGCCATTCGCCCCGAGAGTGCTCTTTTCTGAGCGCGAGTAGCGGGGAGCCCCGTCTTGCGCCGCAGTGCCAAAGGGCATATGATTCATGAGAGGCGTGTCGTACTATTTTTCTAGACCCCATGCGAGCCTGACGGCCTCATGAAAGTTGGTGACTCGTCTGCGAGGATTTCTAACACTCGAAGTATTCCAGCCAGGTCCGAAAGGAGACGTACGTGAAGCTCACGATTCAGGCGGTCGCAAAAATGACTGGACTCAGCGAAAGCACGGTTCGGCAGTACGCCTGGCAGAAGAAGTTGGGCAAGTTGGAAGGCAGAACCAAGGTCTTCACACTGACCGAAGCGAAGAAGCTTGGCGGACTGAAGAGCGCTTCCGCAACCAAACGGAAGCGGAAGAAGCCCACCACCAGGAGACCTATCACAGCGCGCCCGAAGAAAGCAATACGTGCGAAAGACCCGACAGAGTCACCGAAGACTGGACAGAAGCAATCCGTGAAAGAACAGCGATCATTCTGGGCCTTTCTAGGAATTGGCAGGAAGCCCAAGAACAAGGTCAGTCTCATGCAAGCGGGCATCAAGAAGTAGCTTCGCCGCGGAAGCGTTTCGCTTCTGACATCCCGATTCACGCTCTACGGCGCCATATAAAACTACGGTACCATCGGCCTTCCATAATGCCTGAAAGACACAGAGACTTCCAGGGGTCGTGAGCCCGTGTGACACTGAGCCTGAATGCCTAAACCAAGGCGTTGGTCGGCCCTTCAAGAACATGCCTGGAACAATGGAGTTCAGACTGCTAAGAAAAGCCCCCACCCGACTCTAGCCCCGTCCGATAAACCCGTTAACGCTGCCAGCCTCTCTCTCGTTGGATCGGCTTTCAAAGCCCTCTAGAGGAGGGTACACTGCTCCCACCCGTCGAGGAGTCGTTTCGGCGGCCTTCGATGTCCCACAAAAAGTACGCCGTGAAGACCACTCGCCGTGGCATGGGGGAAAGTACGCCCTTCAAGGCTGCGGATGGCCCGCCGCCACACCCGCCTCAGCCGCCACGCTTGCTACGCCGAGCCCGCCAGACTCCCCCGCCTCGGCCAACTGGCGCGGGTCCCCCCGCCTCGCCTCACCCGTCCAGGGTATCCACGGGGCTTGCGACCCCGAGCTTGTTTCTCGCGGCAACGTGCGTGTAGATCATCGTCGTCGAGACATCGGCGTGACCCATCAGCTCCTGGATCGTCCTGATGTCGTACCCGTTCTCGATCAAGTGCGTGGCAAAGCTGTGGCCGCAGCGTGTGAACCGTGGCGCGCTTGGTGATACCGGAGGCCTGAACGGCGAGACGAAACGCGCGCTGAAGCGTTGTCGGGTAGATGTGGTAGCGACGCACCACGCCCGTGAGAGGATCGATGGAGAGAGTAGAAGCGGGGAACACCCAGAACCATCTCCATTCCTGGCTCGCGCCGGGAAATTTCCGGTCCAACGCCCCGGGAATGACAACTCCCGCTACACGCCCTTCACGATCCCGGTCGAAGATCTCTCGCACGCCCGCCAGGTGGCGTTCCAGGACCCCGCAGATCTTCTCACGTTCAACGGCAATGTGAGATGGGCCGTTGCGACAAACCACTCAGCAAAAGAACAGATTTCGCCTGCCATCCTCCAAGCAGGTTCGTTGCAGCGATCGTAAGAGATTCGCTGCCTCTTTTCAGAATTCGCGCTCGCGGTGTCAGCGTCGTAGCCTCGTCTGAATCGGCATATTCTACTGTTCGTCGCCATCCTCATTGCGACTGTTGGGATCAAGAGCGATTCCCTGAAGTTCGCGGCCCCCTCAGTGCTTTCGATTGGCCTTGCTTCGGTAGCGCGGAATCTTGCCCCCTGCAAGTCTTGGTGCTGATCGGGACGAGTGATGGGAAAATTCGCTTGACAACGGGCAAATCTATGGCATAATTAGTAACGATTCCGAACAACTAGCCACCTGAGAGGTATCGGTAGGGTATGGCGGACCGAACCCGCAAGAGTAGACAGCGCGATCGAATACTGGAGGTCCTTCGAGAGACGAAAAGTCACCCCACGGCTAAGTGGGTGTTCGATAAGGTACGAAAGCAATTCCCGAACCTTAGTCTGGGCACGGTGTATCGGAACCTGGGGATTCTCGTGAAACAGGGACTGGTAAGCAAACTCGACTTCGGAAGCAGCTATGATAGGTTCGAGGCTAAGACCTTGCCGCATCATCACTTCGTCTGCGAGAACTGCGGCCGCGTTACTGATCTTGACTTGCCAATAGACCATCTTCTGACGAAAAAGCTCCAGAAAGCAACGGGTCTCGCTGCCACGAGGCATGAGATTCGTCTGTATGGCGTTTGTGAAAAATGCAGTTCGAAAGGGTAGGTCTATCGTCGCGCCCTTGGAGGAGAATGGTCCCGATTACTATTAAGTAGTGGGGCGTTGTGCGCCAAAATCACGGCACAGGAGGTTTTGATATGAGCGAGAAGAAGGTGGGTGTCGGCAAGGGTGCAAAGCCTCCTCCTTCACCACGTAGCCTGTAGAATAGGTTGGATTACTAGAGGCCCGAACTCTGCACTTGCACCAGGTTGCAAGTCACGAAAGGAGAAAACCATGTCAGCCGAATCAAAAGGCTCCTTCAGCCACGCTGCTGGCGGCGGCACGTCGAACCGCGACTGGTGGCCGAATCAATTGAGGCTCGAAGTCCTGCACCAGCATTCCTCCAAATCCAATCCGATGGGCGGGGACTTAAACTACGCTGAGGAGTTCAAGAGTCTCGACCTGAAGGCAGTGAAGAAAGACCTCCATGAACTGATGACCAAGTCCCAGGACTGGTGGCCGGCGGACTTCGGTCACTACGGACCTTTGTTCATCCGCATGGCATGGCACAGTGCCGGCACCTACCGCACCGG
>JBEKXR010000184.1:0-7350 GCA_049511935.1 Spirochaetia bacterium
TCAGCTGGCCGCCAAGACCCCTTACTCCCGCGTGTACCATCGGCAGGTGCGCCCTGACGGAATGCTCGTTCAGGACGAGCCGCGCCGGCACGTTATCCAGGCAGTCCAGGAGAATGTCCGCATTCGCGGCCAGATCGCCCACGTTCTGCTCCGTCATCTCTGCGGCCAGGGGTGCGAGACGAACCTCCCCGTTGAGGCGAGCGACCGCCTCCTGCGCGGAGGCAGCCTTCCCCAGGCCCACTCCCCGCTCGCCGTGGAGGATCTGCCTGTTGAGGTTCGAGAGCTCCACTTTGTCGCGGTCGCACACGCGGATCCGCCCGACCCCCGCGGCCGCGAGGTAGAGGACGACGGCACTGCCCAGACCTCCGGCGCCAGCCACGAACACAGTGGCAGCCTTCAGCCTGAGCTGCGCCTCTTCACCCCACGCAGGCAGCACGAGCTGCCTCGCGTACCGCTCCCGTTCCCTTTCGGAAAGCCCGCTCATTCGTGAACCCTCCGGACCGTCGGTTGACCGGCGTTCAACGCGATCCTGTATCTGTCCTCAAGTTGGCCATCTTCTCCCGGGCCTGCCGGGACTTGCCATCGAGCTGTTCCCACTTCGCCATTGCCTCCATGTGCTGGCGGTGGTTTTCCTCATGTTCCCGGCGCAGGTCTCTCATGCGCTCACCATTCTCGTAGACCTCGGGCCGGGCCATTGAATCTTCGATCCCGTGCCTCTCGGTTTCAAGCTCCTCCAGGCGCTGCATCAGGAGGGACTCCTCCTTCTCCAGCGTGCGCAGCTCGCTCTTCAGGCGCTTCTCCTCGAGCCGTTCCTGCTGCACAACGGTCGCGGGCCGTGGTGCCGCCGGCCGGCTCTGGAGAAGTTCCTGCTCGTCGGAGCCGCGGCCGGCTTTCGCGAGGTAGTACTCGTAGTCTCCCGGCAGGTAGCGCGCACACCCGCCCTTCACTTCCAGCACCGCGGTGGCGAGGTGCGAGATGAAATGCCGGTCATGGGAGACGAAGATCACCGTGCCGGGGAAGTCCTGCAACGCCTGGAGCAGGACATCCTTGGATGCAATGTCCAGGTGGTTGGTCGGCTCGTCGAGGATGAGCAGGTTGGCCGGTCTCAGCAGGAGCAGGAGCAGGGCGAGCCTGCTCCGCTCCCCGCCGCTCAGCACCGCCACGCTCTTGAAGACATCGTCCCCGCGAAAAAGGAACGACCCCAGGAGCGTGCGCAGCTCGGGCACCAGGGATGTGGGCGCCGCGGCCTCCAGCTCCTCGATGACCTGCTTCTCGCTCGTCCACGAGTCAGCGTTCTCCTGGGAGTAGAAGGCGGGAACCACCCGTGTGCCCCACCGGAGCGCGCCCGCATCCGGCGCCTCCCCCCCCGAGATGAGCCTGAGGAGCGTGGACTTGCCCGCCCCGTTCACCCCGACGACAACGAGCTTGTCGCCGCGGGACACCTCGAACCCCACGCCGGCGAAAACCGGGCGGCCGGCATAGGACTTCGCGAGCCCCTCCGCGGACAGCACGAGCCTGACGGAGGGCGGCGGGGCGGGGAAGGAAAAATGGATCGCCTTCACGATCGGCGGCACCTCGATGCGCTCCATCTTCTCGAGGGCCGTGATCCTGCTCTGCACCAGGCGCGCCTTGGAGGCGTTGTAGCGGAAGCGGTTGATGAAGGCTTCGATGTGGGAGATTTCCTCCTGCTGGGCGCGCCATCGCTCCAGGAGTGCGGCGAGCTCGCGGCTTCGCACCTCTTCGTAGCGGCTGTAGTTGCCGCTGAACACCGATACGCGGGTCATGTAAATCTCGGCGACGGAGCTCACCACGACGTCGAGGAAGTATCGATCATGCGACACGAGCAGGAGGCCGCCGCCATAGTCCGAGAGAAACTCCTCGAGCCACGTGCGCGCCTCGATGTCCAGGTAGTTCGTCGGCTCGTCAAGGAGCAGGATGTCCGGCGCTTCGAGGATGGCGCGGGCGAGGGCGATCCTCATCTGCCATCCGGCAGAGAACTCGGTGCAGGGCCTGGAGAAGTCATCCGCGGAAAATCCCAGTCCCAAGAGGACCCGGTGCATGCCTTCCCTGCGTGCGTGATAACCGCTTGACTCGATCTTTTCCTGCAGCTCGTGGTGTTTCCACAGCAGGGCCTCTGCATCGGGAGAGTCGGGGGAGAGTGCGCCGAGGAGGTCCTCCAGCGCCGCGCTCTCCTCCACCAGCCGCGCGCCTCGCACGAAGGCCTTCTCCGCCTCCTCCCAGAGAGTTGTCGCCTCGGATCCGGAGTCAGGAGCGGGCGCAGCAGCCAAAATGCCACGGGATACCCCGCCCACGGCATCCCGTGGCATTCCGGTGGCCGGTGTGCTCTGGGGAACGTAGGAAACGCGCGTCTCCTTCTCCCGCACGACGGAGCCCGAATCCGGCGCGGCCTGTCCCGCCATGATCCGCATCAACGTGGTCTTCCCGCTCCCGTTCGGCCCGACCAGCGCCACGCGGCTTCGCGTGGCCACGGTGAGGTTGACCGAATCGAGGAGTTTCCTCTCCCCGAACGCCACTGATACTCCCGAGAGGCTGACGAGGGGCATTGCACAGGCTACGGGGACTGCGTGAAAAAGATGACCACGGCAGAAGGGTTGGGGTGCGTGACGAACAGGTCCTGCACGCTGTCCTTCGCCAGGGAGATGAATCGAAGTCCTCCCGCCGTCGACTTGTAGAGAAAACTGACGCCTGACCTGGGGTATTCGTCGAAGATGAACGTGATGGTCCCGTCGTACTCCGGCATGAGCTCCTTGCGGACATGCAGCGTAAAATCCACGCTCCCCCTGCCCTTTGCGTCCGGTCCGATGAGCGAGGGAACGAGCTTGGCAAACCCGTCCCAGCTGAACCGCATACCGGAGAGCAGGCGGATCGTGCCGTAGGCGCTGCTGAGGAGCGTCGTCCCCTTCTTCACCAGGCCGTCGTAGAGGTCCGCGCGGCGCTGCTGCTCGGCAGCCACCAGCTGGGCCACGTCGTCCTTCACCGCGACGTACAGCTCGGTCTTTGGCTGGTCCTTCCAGCGGTAGGAGACAGTGATGCGCTCATCGTCGAGGACGTCGATGCGCAGGTCCGTGCCCGGGAAGGTATACGAAGCGGACCCGGCCTTCTGCGGGTCCCCCGTGTAGCGGAACTCGAACGTGGAAAGGGGAAGGACGAGTTTCATGAGCCTGTCTGCCGGGCTGGGGAAGAGCCCCACGTCCTCGCGGAACATCGTGAGGTCGATGGCACCCTTTGCCACCATGTCGAGGAACCAGCTCGGCCGCCACGTGGTGCCCATGATCCGGGCGAGTACCTCGTCCTGGCTGAGGATGCGCTGGGCATCCGCGGCGGGGTCGTCGCCCGCCGTGAAGGACTTCAGGAAGTGCCCGAAGACCCAGCCCGCGAACCCGTCTTCGGTCGCCACCTCGTACCAATAGTCGGTGTAGGGCTTCACGGTGACTTTTTCCGTCGACCTGCTCACCACCTTCACCAGCTGCCGATACTGCAGCTTGTAGACGACCTTCCCGTCCTGCGTGGGGGCATCCCGCACGGGCAGCGGCGGCGTGTCTTCCTTCATCACCACGGCCCACGAGCCCCGGTTCGGGGCGTAGGAGGCCGCGAAAGTCGCCGCCTCCGGCTTCCTCCGGAAAATCCGGATCCTCCCCAGGGGATACTCGCGCGGCTTTCTCTCCCCCGGCACGGCAATGAGGAGAGACGAGCCGACGGTTGATTCCTGGACGATTGCGACAACGGCGCCGGTCTGCGGCGATCCGGTCTTCTCCCCCCACAGGACCACGCCGTAGCCCACGGCCCGCGCACCGCACGAGGTCAGGATGAAGCCGAAGAGCGCGGCCAGACCGGCGGTGAGGGTTCTGCGCAGCATGGAGGCAATACTGTTGCGGCGTGACCTTTTTTGCAAGGGCCGGCAGTATTGCAGCCGGCAACACTTGCCCCGACATGGAAAAAACCGTATACAGCACGGGGGAGGAGCGACATGGACGTGCGGGAGACGCTGCGAGAGCGCGTCGAGGAGAAACGGGATCAGATCATCGAGATGCAGCGTGACCTGACGGCGGTCCCTGCTCTTGCGCCGCAGAACGGCGGCACGGGAGAGTGGGAGAAGTCCCAGGTCCTCGTCCGCTGGCTCTCGAAGCTCGGCCTCGGGACCTGCGAATCGATTCCCGCCCCCGACCCCCGCGTGCCCCGGGGCGAGAGGCCGAACCTGCTGCTCACTCTTCCGGGCCGGGCCTCCGACGGGTCGTTCTGGATCATGTCTCACCTGGACATCGTGCCGCCCGGGGAAATGTCGCTCTGGGAATCCGATCCGTACAAGCTGGTCGTGAAGGGCGACCGCCTGATCGGCCGCGGTGTCGAGGACAATCAGCAGGGCCTGGTCTCTTCGGTCATCGCGGCGCTCTGCGTCAAGGATGCGGGACTCATGCCGGCGCGCCCGGTAAAGCTCCTGTTCGTGGCGGACGAGGAAACCGGTTCAGACCTTGGAATCCAGTTTCTGGTGAAGAGGCCCGGGCTGTTCCACCGGCAGGACGAGGCCCTCGTGCCCGACGGCGGATCCGAGGACGGGACGCGGATCGAGATCGCAGAGAAGAGCATCCTGTGGCTTCGTTTCCGCGTCAGGGGAAAACAGTGCCACGCATCGACCCCCCAGAAGGGCATCAATGCCTTCGAAGCGGGATCGCACCTCGTCGTGCGCCTGGGCGCACTGGCCGAAAGATTCTCCTCCCGGGATCAGCTCTTCGATCCCCCTCTCTCCACGTTCACTCCGACGAAGAAGGAAGCCAACGTTCCGAACATCAACACCCTGCCGGGGGAAGACGTCTTCCACCTGGACTGCAGGGTCCTGCCGCGGGAAGACCTGGATGTCGTGCTGGCCGAGATGCGGTCCATCTCCGACGGCATCCAGAGAGATTTCGCAGTCGGCGTGGACATTCAGCAGGTCCAGCGCGCCTCCTCGCCTCCGACGCCGGCCGACGCTCCGATCGTTTCTTCGCTGAAGCGGGCAATTCGCGACGTGTACGGCGTGGAAGGCCGGACCGTGGGAATCGGGGGCGGCACCGTGGGGGCATTTCTCCGAAAGGAAGGAATCCCCACCGTGGTGTGGGGAAAGATCGAGGAGGCTGCCCACCAGCCCAATGAGTACTGCCTCCTGGGAAACCTCATGGGAGACGCCCTGGTGATGGCACGGCTGATGCTCGGGGAAAGCTAGCGCACACCGCGCGGAGCGCGGTATCTGGGGCCGTGCCCCGTCAGTCCCAACTGCGCCAATGCGGTATGGGCTCCTAGCGGGATTCCAGGCTGTCGTAGACGATGACGATCCTTCCCGTCTGGAGCAGGGTGATGTTCTCCGGCAATGCGAGAAGCTGGCGCGCGCCGTCCATGGAAATGACGATGTCGGTGTCATTGTCGCCAAACACACCGCGGGCGGCCAGGCGGAGCGGCACGTTTCCGACGCGAAGATCCGCGGCAGGATCGTCGACGGCCTGGGAGTAGCCGACCATGCCCCAGCGGGCGAGCGACTCGGGCGTGCACATGTCCTTGTCCAGCACGAGATTCATCTGCTCGTCCCAGATGCGCGGAAAAAGGGCGGGACGCGCGGCGACCATGCGGGAGGTCCCGGCCGAGGGCAGAATCCCGCGGGCGAAAATCAGCACGCCCGTGTAGGCGCGCGTGGTCACGTCACCGAGCCTGCGGCGAATGGGTGTCGCCTTCGAGGGGTACAGGGGCGAGCCGATTCCCTGCTCACCGAAAAAGGGGATCGCGTAGCGCGCCACGAGGGACGTGAAATCCCCCGTGAGGAACAGGTCCGTCCTCTGTGCGTGCAGGGCAATGTCATTCAGGCGCGCATACAACCCCGGGTCCGATGCGAAATAGCCGGAGAGCGTGTGCGACGAATCGACGGTGAGCGGCCCGAGTGCGCGGGCAAGGGTCCCCGGGAACTGCTGCTCCAAGTCGGTCTCGGCATCAGCCTTGGCGCGCACGAGCGACGGCGTGGAGGGATCGAGCGCACGCGTGACCTCCATCACGATGCGGCCCGCCGCCCATTCCACGCGGCGGGTGACGTCCAGCCCCTGCGCCGGGGCCACGCTGTCCTGGGCGATGACAGGCGCCGCGCCTGCCGCGACTATCGCAATGACGCACACAAGGGTCCTTGTCATCCGGATCTCCGTGGGGGAACAACTGGAATGAGCACCTTCGCGCCGATGCGCAGTGCCCGGGGCGCAAGGGTGGGGTTGAACTCCTGGATGAGCGGCACGCCGACCCCGTAGCGCAGCGACATCCCGTACAGCGTGTCTCCCTCCGTTACCACGTGGACCCGGAACTCGATCAGGGGCATTTCCGAGCCCGCCAGGGCGGCCCCGACCGCGTCGCCGTAATCCACGGGAACCTTGAGCAGGTACTCATAGGGTGCCGGCGGGGTAACGAGAAAGTTCAGCTCGGGATTGCCGGCGAGCAGCATGTCCAGGGGAGCGCCGGACGCTCGTGCGAGCTTCCTCAAATCGACGCACCTGTCCAGCGCGATCACGCTCCAGACAGGTGCGGCATCCCACCCGAGATCCAGCCCGTAACGGCCCGCATGGGCGAGGATCCGGCTCAGCGCCAGGAACTGGGGGACGAACGCCGCTGTTTCCCGTGGGAGCACTCCTTTTTTCCTCAGCGCCCAGAAATCGCTTCCCGGGTTGCGCCGCATGATCGCCGAAAGCCGCCCCACGCCGCAGTTGTACGCCGCGAGCGCGAGGTACCAGTCGCCGAAGATCCCGTAGTTCTCGGAGAGCTTCCCGAGGGACGCCTCCGTCGCCTTGCGGACATCGCGCCTTTCATCGACCCACAAGTCCATGCGCAGCCCGTACGGAGACGCGGTGTTGCGCATGAGCTGCCAGAGCCCCGCAGCTCCGCGGGGAGAGATCGCCCCCTCCTGGAACCCTGACTCGAGCGCCGGCAGGAATCCCAGCTCGCGCGGCAGCCCCCGCTCCGCGAGAACGCTGCCAATCGGCCCCCGGTAGAGAAGGCTGCGGTCCCGCACGGTCTGCAGCCACTCCCTTCGGGTGGCAAGCAGGCCGTCCACGTATCTTCCAATGATATCTTCGTCAGGAATTGCGATGGAGAACACCTCGTCGCCCTCGTGTCCCTGCGCCGGGGGAAGCGGCCCATCGCTGACTCCCGAAGCCGTCTCCACGGGCACCGCTGACGCGGCATCCGAGGACGCTAGAGCCGCCGCCTCGGAGCGAGGGGCTGACAACGCGAGGAGCACCGCGGTGAGCACGCCGCTCAGAGCTTTTCGCCGAAGTATATTCCAGCCCATTCCCACTGCATGTTGATGTCGGGGTTCGCGGGGAAATC
>JBEKXR010000185.1:0-7336 GCA_049511935.1 Spirochaetia bacterium
TTGGGGTTCTTCGGATCCTCCAGAAGATCCTTGTTCGCGTCGTAGAGCAGCCTCCACTTCCACGGGTTGTTGTACACGAAGGGGTACTCGGCGATTCTCCAGAAACAGTCCCTCCGCGGGAGCAGCAGACGGACGACGTAGTACTGCGGCAGATCCGGCTGCGCCGCGGGCTGCGGGGTCGGCTCCTTGGGCGGCTTTTTCGCGACGGGCGCGATATTCGCGAGCGCCGCGATGGCGGACTTGGAGAGGTCGATGCTCTTCGGGTAGTCCTTTCCGTCCAGCGCGGTTTTCGCGCCTGCCACATCCGCGACTGCGGTATCATAGGCGGTCTTATAATTCATGTCGGCATCGATGGATTTCGCATAAGAGACCCGATCCTTCGCGATCGAAAGGTATCCGTTTGCGCGGTAGAACTGGGTCATGGTGACCACGTAGTCATCCGACTTCGCTAGGTAGTCGCGCGCCTGCATCGCGAGGCTCGCGGAGTTGTCGTAGTCCCCTGCGTCCAGCGCCTGCTGCGACTGGCTGAGCAGATCCTGGGCCTTGTGGTAATACTCGTTGTCCAGGAGGGACTGGGCCGCAAGCGGCACGACCGCGGCTCCCAGGAGAAGGGCGATGCCGGCAAGTACCAGTATGCGTGTCTTCATATTGCTCTCTCCCCTACTGACCGCTGCCCGACGAGGAGAAGCCCTCGTCCTTCAGCGCCTTCTGTGCGTCCGCGGCTTTCTGCTCGGAGGCTGACTTGTCCTGCTGCGCGCTCTGGAGCGCTTGGACGGCAGCGTCCTTCTTCTGCTGGGCGACCTTCGTCACGGCGTCGAAGTCGTCACGCGACTGGGAGAAATCCCCGCTCGCGTTCTCGATGTCGCCCGCGTCCTTTTCCTGCAGCGCCTTCTTGTAGAGGCCGTTGGCCGACGCGTAGTCATCCTTGACGGCGACTGAGGCCTTCAGGTCGTCGGCGGCCTTCTTCGACGCCTCGGTCTGCTCCTGCAGCCTGGCCAGGTACAGGGCCCCGCCCTTGGAAATGACCGCGTTGTATTCCGATATGGCGGCCTGGAGGGATTTCTTCGACGCGGCGTTATCCTTGCCGTACGAGTCCTGCCCCGCCTGGAAGTCCTTGTTTGCTGCCGCGTAGTCCTCCGGGTCGTACGTGCCGAGCCCCAGGGCGTCCACCCTCTGCTGGAGGCTCTTCGCCTGCGCGAGCTCTGCATCCGGCGCTGCCGCGGCGGGCTGCTCGGGCTGCGCTGCCTGCGGTTGCGGCGTCTGCTGCTTCGGCTGCTGAGGCGGCGTGCTTGCGCACGAGATGACGAGGAACAAAGCCCCGACCACAGCCCCAAGGTAGATGATCCTTCTCATTGGCCCACTCCTTTCCCAGTTTTCGATTTCCACTCGTGCGTATCCGGGACTCATTCGCCCGCAAGGGAAACATACACCTGGCTGCCCTGCTTGCGATAGTGGATCCTGCCCTCGTGCGCGAGCCACCCCAGGGCCTGGTACCCGACAACGCTCCGCTCCGCCAGGTGCTCGGAGAGGTTCAATATGTTCACTTCCCCGGACCGCTGGAGCAGTTCCACGATCTTTCGCGCGCACTCTGTAATCAATTCATCCAAACGCGATCCTTTCTGCCCAGCGCGGAATACCACCATCCGTGATGATGCCAATGGTGAGGTCGGAATGACGGGAAATCTGCCAGAAAACAGATGAAGCGCGTGTCGAATTTCTACTACAGAGGGACGAAAGGGGAGAGCTCTCGTCTGTTTCTTCGACCTCGAGAGGAGCCGCTCATGGAAGCTGGAGCGCGAAGCGGCTGTTTGCCCATTTTTGTTAGTTACTTTACTTTAATAAGTATATGAGTCCTCTAATGCGGCCGCGCCTCCGGGGAAGATGGAGAGGTTTCCATGGATTTTGATACGCCGGCGACGACGGATCGGATCGAGGCGACGATGGTCGCACTGAAGGCGCGGGGGATCACGGCCGAGCTCCTGCAGACCCGGGAGGAGGCTCTCGCCCGGCTGCAGACGCTCATTCCTGCCGGTGCATCCCTTTCCACCGGCGCCTCGCTGTCCCTCAAGGAGATCGGATTCGAGGAGCTCCTCGTGTCTGGCTCCCACCCCTGGAGGAACCTGAAGTCAGAGTACCTCGCGGAAAAGGACCCTGCCCGGCAGACCCTCCTGAGGCGCCAGAGCACTCTGGCTGACTACTTTCTCGGCAGCGTCCACGCGGTCTCCCAGACAGGAGAGTTGGTCATCGCGAGCATGACCGGCAGTCAGCTCTCCCCTTACGCGTACGCCGCATCGAACCTGATCTGGGTCGTCGGCGCGCAGAAGATCACTGCCAGCCTCGAGGAAGCAGTCCGCCGGGTTCGTGAGTACGTACTCCCCCACGAAGACAAGAGGATGCGGGAGTTCTCCGGGGGGCGGACGGGCAGCATGATTGGGAAGCTCCTGATCTTCGAGCGCGAGGCGCCATTCCTGAACAGGAAGGTCTCGCTCCTTTTCGTGCGGCAGAGAACAGGCGACTGATCGACCCCTCGCCAAGGAATTGACGCCAGATACACCGGTGCTTATACTATACTTACTTGATCGGAATTGGAGGATATGCTGGTGCCGGAACAACTGGGCAAGGTCGACCACTCCTCACTGAGGGTGAACCAGGCGGTCATCATTCTCGCGCTCCTGGCAGCATTCATCTTCGATCTCCCCTGGCTCGCCGCGGCCGTTGCTCTCATCATGCTCGTCGGAACCGGCATCGGGAGACCAGGATTCTTCTTCGTGTACACCGGGCTCCTTCGGCCCACCGGCATCGTGAAGCAGCACGTTCTCGCTGACAACCCCGAGCCTCACCGGTTCGCCCAGGGCTTCGGCGGCGTGGTCGCGGCGGTCTCCTCTGCGCTTCTCTTCCTCGGCGCCTCAGCCGCCAGCTGGGCGCTCGTGTGGCTCGTCATCGTCCTGGCGGCGCTGAATCTTTTTGTCGGCTTCTGCGCGGGATGCGCCGTGTACTACTGGCTGAATCGCATGCAGGTCCCGGGATTCCTCAAGGAACCCCCGACAGAGACGTTTCCCGGCATGCGGCCGAGGTCCTGAGCATGCTGCTCGAAGGAACCCTTGCCCGCCTCATCTTCGCCGCCGTTCTCATCGCGGCGATGGCGGGAACGTACAGGGCAGGGACGAGCCTCGTCCTGGCCCGGGCACGCCGGAAGGGCCATGGCCTGTCACAATTCACGCCCGGCACGCCGGGTGTCGTGTTCTTCACCACGCCGGACTGTGTTACTTGCAAGGCCGCGCAGAAGCCCGCGCTGCTGGCGCTCGCGGATCGCCTCTCGGGCCGGGTGCAGGTGATCGAAGTCGACGCGCGGGACAATGCGGTGCTGGCGAAGGAGTGGAGCGTGCTCAGCGTGCCCACGACGTTCGTCCTGGACCGCGACGGCAGGCCCCGGCAGGTGAACCACGGCTACGCGTCGACGGAAAAGCTTTTCGGACAGCTCGCCGCCCTGGGTCAGATCTGATAGTTGAGGACGCTCTCCCGTCCGGCCTGGACGAGAGATTCGAGTGTCACGTTTTCCAGGGTTTCGAACACGGTCTTGTCCAGGAGAGCCCATACGGCTTCCGTGGGATGGGAGTCCACGGCGTCCGCCCCCTGCCGCCGGCGAGGCCCCGTGGCGGGCGCAATCATTCCCTCCAGGACCTGCACGATCTCCCTGATGGTGATGGCGCCTGGTTCCCGGGCAAGGGCGTAGCCGCCGTGAGCGCCCCGGAAAGAGCTGACCAGTCCCACGCCGCGGAGGGGAATCACGAGCTTGCTCAGGTATTTCTCCGAGATGCGGTGAATGCGGGCGATGTCCTTGAGAAATACCGGCTGCGCGCCGTATCTCAGCGCCAGCTCGTACATCAATTTCAGCCCGTAGCGGCTTCGCGTCGAAATCAGCAACGGTCGGTGTCTCCGGTGGAGAGGATATTTCAACGGCGGGAGAGAGTCAACGTGCCCGCCGTACATGCACGGCTTGCGCAATCGCGCGTGGCTCGTGGGCCCGCCGGAGCGGGCGCCTCATTTCTTCTCCTTGATCCTGCCGATTTCCCGTTTCGTCGCGTTGATGTTCTTTGTCACCATGATCTCGCGGGGGCAGACACGGGTGCAGTCGAAATGATTTTCGCACGCCCAGACTCCGTTCGGATCGTCCAGCACGGCCATGCGATTCGAAAGCCCCCTGTCCCGGCTGTCGAGCACGAATCGTGCCGCGCTGAGGATCGCGGCCGGTCCCACGTACGAAGAGTTTTTCTCGAAAACGGGGCACGCGGAATAGCAGGCTCCACAGAGAATGCAGCTGGTGGAGTCATCGAACGCGGCGCGCTGCGGGGGGCTCTGGAGGCGCTCCCGCCCGTCCGCAGATTCCTCGTTGATCAGGAACGGCTTCACCGAACGGTAACTCTCGAAGAACTGCTTCTGGTCAACCATGAGGTCGCGCTGCACGGGCAGGTGCCGCAGCGGCTCGATGGCGACGACGGTGTTCTCTTCTTTCGCCACGTCGCGGACGAGGGTCTTGCAGGCGAGCCTCTCCACGCCGGCGATCACCATGGCGTCGGATCCGCACACCCCGTGCCCGCAGCTGCGGCGGAAGGAGAGGCTCCCGTCCTTCTCGCCTTTCACCCGGATGAGCGCGTCGAGGATGAGGGCGGCGGGATCGATCTCCAGCGGATAGTCCTCGTCGTGCGCGGCGGAATCGGTTTCCGGATTGTATCGTCGAATGCGAAGGACGATCCTCATGCGCTTCTCCTTCTCAGTACGCGCGCGGCTTGGGCGCCCAGGTGGCGACATCGACAGGCCGGGAATCCGTGCTCACCTTGCCGTCCCCGAGCCAGGCGAGGCTGTGCCGGAGCCAGCGGGCGTCGTCCCGCTCGGGATGATCGTCCCGCGCATGGGCGCCGCGGCTTTCCGTCCGCTCCCGCGCGGTCGTAGCGGTCACGCATGCGAGATCCAGCAGGTTGCCCAGCTCCAGGACGCCGAGGAGGTCGGTGTTGAACCGCCTGCTGGAATCCCGCACCCGGACCTCTCGCCATCGCCCTCTGAGCTCTCTCATCTTCGCCTCAGCCTGCGCGAGATCCGCCCCGTTCCTGAAAATGCCGACCCTTTCCATCATCACGGCTTCCATCTCGGCCCTGATGACGTTCGCATGCGGTCCGCGGGCTCCGTCGGTGAGCCGGGCCACTTCGGCCCGTGCCGGCTCTCCGGCGTCCGCGGGAACGGCGGCACGATCCGCATCCTTCACGAAATCGGCCATGTGTCTCCCCGACCTCCGACCGAACACGACCAGGTCCACGAGGCTGTTCGTCCCGAGCCGGTTCGCCCCGTGCACCGAAACACACGCGCATTCTCCCGCCGCGTACAGGCCTTCATAGACGTTGCCCGCGGCGTCCGCGATCACCCTGCCGTCGATGTCCGTGGGGATCCCGCCCATCGCATAGTGCGCGGTCGGCTGAACCGGGATCGGCGCCTCGACGGGATCGATCCCGAGGTACGTGCGGCTGAAGCCCGTGATGTCGGGGAGCTTCTTCTCCAGCACCTCCCGGCCGAGGTGGGTGGTGTCCAGGAGCACCCAGTCGTCGATCGTCCCGTCCCCCTTCATCCCGTTGCCGGACTTGATCTCGGAAAGGATGGCACGGGAGATCATGTCCCGCGGCGCGAGATCGAGGAGCGTCGGGGCGTAGCGTTCCATGAAACGCTCACCCCGCCGGTTGCGCAGGATCCCGCCTTCCCCCCGCACCGCCTCGGTGATGAGGATTCCCAGGCCGCGTATTCCCGTGGGATGGAACTGGAAAAACTCCATGTCCTGGAGGGGGACGCCGCGGCGGGCGAGCACAGCCGGGCCGTCACCGGTGTTCGCGTATGCATTCGAGGTGACGCGGAACATGCGTCCGAACCCGCCGGTCGCAAAGAGCACGGCCTTGGCCTTGAAGAGATGGACTTCGCCGGTGGCAAGCTCGATGGCCGCGACCCCGCAGCACCGGCGGCCTTCGAGGATCACGTCCAGCACGTGAAACTCGTCGAAGAACTCCACCCCGTTCTTGATGCACTGCTGGTACAGGGTCTGGAGGATCTGGTGCCCGGTACGGTCGGCCGCGTAGCAGGAGCGCCGCACCGGCGCCTCCCCGAAGTTCCGCGTGTGGCCCCCGAAGCGTCTCTGGTCGATCCTGCCATCAGGCGTGCGGCTGAAGGCGAGCCCCCGGTTCTCCAGGTCGTAGACGGCACGAATGGCGTCCTCGGCGAGAAGCATGGCAGCGCGCTGGTCCACGAGGTAGTCTCCGCCCTTCACGGTGTCGAAGGCGTGCCACTCCGGCCGGTCCTCCTCCACGTTGCCGAGCGCAGCACCGATGCCACCCTGCGCTGCTCCCGTGTGGCTGCGCATCGGGTGAAGCTTCGAGAGCACGGCGGTACGCAGCCGGGACCCCGACGACGCGGCTGTCCGCGCGGCGTCGCTCGCCTCGAGGGCAGCGTACAGACCCGAGCCTCCTGCGCCGACGATCAGCGCGTCAAACTCCCTCGTCATCGCCTTGCCTCCCTCCTGGGGTGGATCGAACTGCTCATAGCTAGCGCGTCCTGCCGACTCCTGTCAATGGCCGCGAGGATTGCCGAGGACAGATTTGTGATCTTTTCGACACACTTCCGCGATTTCCCCCGTGTATCTTTTCCAGGAGTGAAAAGCATGAACATTCGAAGGTACCTGTTCCCGCTGGTTGTCGCCCTGTCGGCCTTCTCCTTGGCGCATGCGGGGGCGGAGTCTTCGGGCACATCCGGCGGTTTTGCGGTCGTGGAGCTGTTCACATCAGAAGGCTGCTCCAGTTGTCCCCCCGCGGACGAGGTGCTCACCCAGGTGACCATGGCCGCGGCCAAAGAGAAACTCCCGGTCTATGCGCTGGAGTGGCACGTGGACTACTGGGACTACCTGGGATGGAAGGATCCCTTCGACTTGCATCTCGCGACGGACCGACAGTATTCCTATGCCCGGACGCTCCCGTCCTCCGTCTCCACGCCCCAAATGGTGATCAACGGGACCATTGTTCCCGAGTACGCGGGCGATCAACGAGAAATCGATCGGATCGTGCGTGCGCTCATAAAGTCCCCTGCCGCGGTCACGCTGCGCATGCAGATCCGACCGTCCGAATCGCCCTCCTCGTTCACCGTGCACTGGGATGCCGAGGGCGCGACGGCGGGGACCAAGCTCCTCCTCCTGCTCGTGGAAGACGGGCTCGGCGCGCTGCCGACCGCGGGAGAGAATGCCGGGCGAAGGCTGAATCATTCGAACGTGGTGCGGAGCGTCACCGTGCTTCCGGCAGCCACCGGCGAC
>JBEKXR010000186.1:0-7311 GCA_049511935.1 Spirochaetia bacterium
TTGTCAGGATGAAGCGGCTTTTCTCGCGTAGAGGTACCCATACAGGTACCCGGGGCGAGAGCGGAAAATGGTCTGTTTCAGGCTGGTCTGTAACTCTTTATAAATCAAAGCCTTACTATTGCCCGGAAGAGGACTTGAACCTCCATGCCCTTGCGAGCACTAGACCCTGAATCTAGCGTGTCTGCCAAATTCCACCATCCGGGCGCGCTTCGAAACGTAGCAAAATCCCGCTGAACTTGTCAAGGAGACGCGGCGCCACTATCCTCTCTTGATGGCATCGTTGCGCGTCCTCTTCATCGGAGAGATCGTCGGGAAGTCCGGCGTATGGGTCGTGAAGGAGCTCCTGTCGAAGATTCGTCAGGAAAAGCGCATCGATTTCGTCATCGCGGACGGGGAAGGCGCCACCGGGGGATTCGGCATCGGGAAGAACCACGCCGTGTATCTTCACAAGCTCGGCATCGATGCGATCACCACGGGTGAGTGCAGCTACTACAAGAAGGACATCGTCGAGCATTTCAACCGGGCTCCCTACATGATCCGGCCCGCGAACTATCCTCCGCGCAACCCCGGCCGTGGCTTCATGATCTTCGAGAAGAACGGTCGGAAAATCGCCGTCGTGTCGCTTCTCGGCATTGCCGGCTTCAAGCGGGTGCACCTGAAGAACCCCTTCAGCCTTCTCCCGAAACTGCTGGAATCCATTAAAACCGAGACCAACGCGGTCGTCCTCGACTTCCACGCGGTGACCACCGCGGAGAAGGCCACGATGTTCGCGATGTCGGATGGGAAGGTCTCTGCGGTGATCGGCACGCACACGAAGGCGCTGACGGCTGATGACCACGTAATGGCGGGCGGCACCGCGGTGGTCACCGATGCGGGAAGGACGGGAAGTCTCGCCTCTGTCGCGGGCCTGGACCCCGAAATCGAGATCCGGAAGCTCACGACGCTCGTGCACGAGTACTCCAGGGAAGCCTGGGCGATGCTCGAGATGCAGGGGGTAGTCCTGGAAATTGGCGATGACGGCAAGGCTATTTCAATAGAAAGATTCCGAGAGCCATGCACGTCTCCGCCGCCGGCAGCCAAGGAGCAGGACGTTCCTGCCGCGGATTGAAGCCGCGACACTGGATCTGGTCCATTGTGCGGAACGCGAATCTCCGGATTGAAGTGCAGGCAAGACGCGGCTACAATTGGAGTACAATGCCGAAATGGCAGGACATCCTGCGCAATTCCGTCACAGGGGAAGTCATCCGAGCGAGCAATCTGCGCCGGATCCCCCAGCTGAAGGCCTGCCCCTTCTGGGACAGGGCCATATTCCTGGGCAGGATCTCCTACAGGGTGAAGGTCGCCAACTACGACGGCGGGCTGGTGAAATATGACGGAAGGATCTACTACGTGAACAGGTCGCAGATCGAGGCCCTTCGGAGCTTCGTGCACTGGGATCTTCGAAAAAACATTACCGTGATGGAGGATTAGCGCTCGGCGCTTCCCCGACCTTCGCTCCTCCGGCAACGACGACACGATCACGGCCGTCCTGTTTCGCCTTGTACAGCGACGCGTCAGCCGCGGCGAGCAGCTCGTCGCGCGTACGCCCGTTCCCGGGGAACACCGCCACACCCAGAGATACGGTGACCGGGCCCAGTGCCGTGTCCATGTGGGTGACCTCGAGGTTTTTTGCGCGCGCGCGGATCTCCTCGGCCCTGTGCGCAGCTGCTTCCACGGTTGCTTCGGGAAGGATGAGAAGCATCTCCTCCCCGCCGTAGCGGCAGGCGATGTCACCCGCCCTCAGGCGGGAATGGATGAGCGCCCCGATGGAGCGGAGCATCTGGTCTCCCGCAGCATGTCCGAAGCCGTCGTTGAACGCCTTGAAGTGATCGATGTCGAGCATGATCACACCGATGGAATGCTGCTTGCGTTCGGCACGGCGGATGAGCTGGCGAAGATCGCTGCGGAGCATGAGGCTGGAAAGGGCAAGCCCGATGTGCTCCGCGATTGATTCCGCGAATGTGTGCGCCGCCTCGACGCAGCCGGTGACGTGGAGAAGTCCGATCGTCTTTCCGATCGCGGCCAGGGGTATGCACAACGATGCCCCTCCGCGCTCCTCGACGGCGTGGCGGCAGGGAAGATTCGCGCTGCTTTGCGTGACCGCGTGGGTCTTCCCCCGGCGCAGGGCCCAGCAATCCTCGGCCTTGAATGCCGGGTTCGCGGGCGGCTGCTCTCCCCACTCCGCCGCCGGGAAGAACATGTCCTTCACCGGATCGTGGACGAAGAGCGTGCCCGAAGTTCCCGGGAGCAGACGTGGGGCGTGGAGAGCCACCGTGGAATACGCCTCGTCGCTGGTGAGACACGACTGCAGCGAGTCTCCGACCTCGTTCAGCATCTGGATCTGCTCGTTCTTCTGGTTGAGCTGGACGATCTGGGCCGTCAGCGCGGACCGGGACTCGGCGAGAGCCGTCTCGAGGGTTTCGTGCTTCGAGATCTCGGTGGCGAGCTCCTGGGTGCGATCGGCAACCAGGGCCTCCACCTGTGCCGCGCGGCGGAGCCGGCCCCACAGGATGAACCCCGACAGGCCCGTGAGGAGCAGGCCGCCTCCGAGGATTGTCCATGACTGCCACGTGCGGTGCCGGGAGATGAAGCTCGTCGTCGGGTAGGCGATCAGGATCCACGAATGCTCGCCCGCGTTTATCGAGGTGCTCCATTTCATGCCGGTCTTCACGACGCTCGAGGTTACGTACCCTGGCGGCCGCGATCGGTGATAATACAGGGGCTGCTGACCTGCCGGGGCATCTGCATCGAGCAGCTCCAGGTCGATCCCTGCCGGGCTCAGATCCTTCAGCGAGAGTTAGACCATCTGGTCGATGCGGAAGGCCGAAGCGCAGATTCCCAGCAGCCCTGCGCGCGCCGGGGTCAAGGCGGACTCGCTCCTGTAGACGGGGAGAAAGTTCCATACGACCTGCGGTCCGGAGGCGGAGAGCGGAAGATCCACAGCAGAGCTCGAGGTCCTCTTTCCGCTCGCCACGGCATGCTCGATCGCCTCCCGGAGCCGGGGAATCGAGGCGACATCCAGTCCGAGAATGCTTCCGCTGAATGCGATCGGCTCGATGATACTGACCGGGTAGTAGCGGGGGCGGTTGTCCGCCAGGCGGAGCTTGCCTCCCGGACCCGACTCCCGAACGGCAAAACTGGCGTCCACGTCCTCCCGCATGAGCGCCTCGAAGGAGAGGCGTCCCTCGGCCGGCAGGGCCGATATGAACGCGAGGACCTGGGTGTCCTCCTCATGGGCCGGGATGCGGCGCGCGAGCCGGCCGAACTCCTGCACGAACGGGCCCAGCTCTCCACGGCCCAGTTCCGCGGAGGCCGACACGTACGAGGCAATGAGGTCCAGCTCGATGGCGTCCTCCGCGAGGGCGGATCGTATCGCCTGGGCCCGGTCGGAAGACATGTTCTGGAAGTCCGCGCGCAGCCGGGCGTCCTCGAGTCCCAGGAAGACAAGAAAGATCACAATGGCGATGATCGCGCCTGCGGCGACGGTGATGAGAAGCGGAAGGTACCTGCGCGCCGGCCGCCGACCTGTGACATCTTCCACGGCCTTGAATATATCACGACCACGGGCAGGATCGGGCGGCACCCGGCCGTCGCCTGGCGTCCATTGAGGCGATGGCGGTTTCTTGCTATAATCCGGTCCCCATGAGCAAATACATTTTCGTCACGGGCGGGGTCTGCTCTGGGCTGGGAAAAGGTGTCGCTTCCGCGTCCATCGGCAGCCTCCTGGAGAACAGGGGCTTCAACATCCGCATGATCAAGATCGATCCCTACATCAACGTGGATGCGGGGACGATGAACCCGTATCAGCATGGCGAGGTCTACGTCACCGAGGACGGTGCGGAGACGGACCTGGACCTCGGCAACTACAGCCGCTTCACCTCGTCGCCCCTCGGGCGGGACAATTCGATCACCACGGGCCAGGTGTACCAGGCCGTCATCACCAAGGAGCGGGAAGGCAGGTTCCTCGGCAGGACCGTCCAGGTCATCCCGCACATCACCGATGAGATCAAGGCGCGCATCATCCGGGTCGGTGAGCAGACGGGAGTGGACGTGACTCTCGTGGAGGTGGGAGGCACGGTGGGCGACATCGAGTCCATCCCCTTTCTCGAGGCAGCCCGGCAGTTCATCCACGACCTCGGCAAGGAGAACGTGCTGTTCGTCCACCTGACCCTCGTGCCCCAGGTCTACTGGGGAGAACCGAAAAGCAAGCCGACGCAGCACTCGGTGCGGGAGCTTCGCGAGATCGGGATCCAGCCCGACCTGCTGCTCTGCCGGTCTGCCGGCCTGCTGGACGAGGACCTGCGGCGGAAGATCTCGCTGTTCACGAACGTGGAAAAGGAAGCGGTGATCTCCGCCTATGACGTGCGCACCACGATCTACGACATCCCGCTGATCTTCGTGGACCAGAAGGTGGACGCGATCATCATCAAGAAACTCGGGCTCGCCGAGAAGGGACCGTCGCGCGACGGTTGGAAGCAGGTCGTGGACCATTTTGCCAACGCGAAGCGGACGGCCCGGATCGCCATCGTGGGCAAGTACACGGGCCTTCACGATTCCTACATCTCGATATTCGAATCGCTGTTCCACGGGGGCATTGCGAACAGGGCGCGCGTGCAGCTGGTGAAATTCGAAAGCGAGGACCTGGAGGACGGGCGTGATCTTTCCTCGGCGTTTGCCGATTGTGACGGCGTCCTCGTTCCCGGAGGATTCGGCCTTCGCGGGATCGAGGGCATGATCCTCGCCGCCCGCTACGCGCGGGAGAAAAAGGTCCCGTACCTGGGGATCTGCCTGGGCATGCAGATCATGGTGATCGAGTACTCCCGATCCTGCCTGGGGCTGAAAGACGCGAACTCCACGGAGTTCGAGCCCGAGGCGAAGCATCCCGTTGTGAGCCTCCTTGAAGAGCAGGTGGATATCACGGCGTATGGCGGGACCATGCGACTCGGCAGGGGCGATACTCACCTGAAGCCGGGCAGCCGCATCCACGCCGCGTATGGCACGGAGGTGATCTCCGAGCGGCACCGCCACCGCTACGAGGTGTCCAACCAGTACCGCAAGGGGCTGGAGGACGCGGGCCTGATCGTGAGCGGGCTCACTCCGGACGCCACGCTCGTGGAATCGGTCGAATGGCCGGACCATCCCTGGGGAGTCGGGGTGCAGTTCCATCCCGAGTTCAAGTCCAAGCCCCTGGCTCCGAGCCCGCTGTTCTCCCAGTTCATCACGGCATGCCTGGCAGCGCAGGAAAAGACCGCGTCCGCCCGGGCGTGAGGCCCCGGCACCGGACGGCCATTTTCTTCTCTGTGCGGGCTTTCCCCCTGGTGATCCTTCTCGCCGGATGCAGCATCGATTACCGGGGGGCATCGGTCGAGGAGCAGGCGCCTGCGAGCATTCCCGACACCGTGGCGGTCGGCCTGCTCCATCGGGTTCACAAGGACGGCAGGCTGTCGCTCGAGCTGGAGGCGGCACGTGCGGAGACCTGGAACGCGAAGAACCAGACGATCCTGAGCGACGCACATTTCGTCGAGTTCGACGACAAGGGCGGAAAGGCGACCGAGGGGGAGGCCCGGACGGTGATCTTCCACTCCGACACCGAAAACGCGGAGATATCGGGCGCCGTCCACGTGCATTCGGCCGCGGAAAAAGGCGATGTGCGTGCCGATACCCTGGAATGGGAGAACAAGCCCAGGCGGCTCACTGCGCCTCCGGCCGAACAGGTGACCATTCTGAAGGAGGACGGTTCCACCCTCACCGGGACCGGTTTCACCGGGGATTTCATGAAACGCCAGGTCACCTTTGCAGGGCCCGTGCAGGGCACATATGTCTGGAAAGAAAAATAGCAGATCGGGTCCGCGTGCGGGCCGGCGCTTTTCCGCAGCGCGCATCGCGGCCGTCGTGCTGTATGTCGCAGCCGCGGCGCTCCTTCACGCCGAGACGTTCACTTTCTCAGGGGACTCGACGACGATGAGCCTCGCGGAGGGAGGACAGCACGCGCTGCTGACCGGTCATGGCAGGCTGGAGTCCCAGAACCTGCGCATCACCGCGGACAGCATCGAGCTGTTCGGCAAGGATTTCATCTACGCACAAGGCCACGGGAACGTGCATGTGGTCGACGCCCGGCGCGGCCTCGACCTCACGAGCCAGGACCTCTTCTATGACCGGGACCGAAAGATCGCACGGATCCGTGGCAACGCGATGATGGCCGATGTGAAGAACGAGATGGTGGTGAAAGGCGGTTTCATCGAGGACCGGGACACCGAACAGATCACCATCGTGCAGATCGGCGTGCGCATCTTCAAGAAGGACATCATCTGCCGGTCCGAGTTCGCCCGCTACCAGCGGGACAAGAAGATCCTCGAGCTTTCCGGCATGCCCTGGGTGTCCAAGGGCGGCGACGTGTACCAGGCGGCGCGCATCACGATCAACCTGGACACGGAGGAGATCACGCTCGAGGGCAGCGTGCAGGGCACTCTGGAGGACAAGGGAAAGAGCAAGTCGGGCAGCACCGGCGCCTCCCCCGACTCGACCACCAGCTCGGGCGCCCCTCCCGCCTCGACAGCTCCCAAGGCGACGGGCAGTGGCCGGTAGGGGCACGCTCTTCCTCGAAGGACTTGCGAAGAGCTTCGGCCGCATGCAGGCGGTGCGGGAGGTAACCTTCCGCATGGAAAGCGGGGAGGTCGTCGGTCTGCTCGGTCCGAACGGCGCGGGCAAGACCACGGTGTTCTACATGGTGGTCGGGTTCATCCACCCCAGCTCCGGCAGGATCTGGCTGAACGGGAGGGACATCTCGGGGCTCCCGATGTACCGCCGCGCGCGGCTGGGTGTGTCCTACCTGCCGCAGGAGCCCTCGATATTCCGCAAGCTGTCTGTGCAGGACAACATCCTTGCGATCCTCGAAACTCGCCGCGGGCTCACCAGCAGGGAAAAGCACATGCTCCTGGACAAGCTCCTGGAGGACCTCGGCATCATCGCGCTGCGCAGACAAAAAGCATACACCCTCTCGGGCGGGGAGAGGAGGCGGACCGAGATCGCCCGGTCGCTTGCGATCGAGCCCAAATTCCTCCTGCTGGACGAGCCTTTCGCCGGTATCGACCCGATCACCGTATCCGAGCTGAAAATGATCGTGCAGGGACTTTCTGACAGGGGCATCGGTGTGCTGATCACGGACCACAACGTCCGCGACACGCTCCAGATCACGCATCGCTCGCACATCATCAACCGCGGGGAGATCCTGGTGAGCGGGACCCGCGAGGAGCTGCTGGCCAGCGAGGTCGC
>JBEKXR010000187.1:0-7309 GCA_049511935.1 Spirochaetia bacterium
GGTGCTCGCGGCGTACGTGTTCATCGTCTCGATCGCGTTCCAGTTCTACGGCGGATTGAAGTCGCTCGCCGGGCCTCTTGCAGTAGCGCTGCTGTTCTGGGTGACCGTGGGGTGGATGTTCGCGAGCCAGTATTTCTTCCCCATCCAGTCCCGGCTTGACCGCAAGTTCAGGAAGATCTTCCGCAAGACCTTTCTCGTCTTCTTCGACAACCCCGGATTCAGCATTGGATTGTTTCTCTGCTCGATCATCGTGATGGCATTGTCCCTGTTCACAGCCCTGCTCCTGCCGGGCATTTCCTCGATCCTCCTGCTCTGGAACGCGGCCTTCAAGCTTCGGCTGTACAAGTACGACTGGCTCGAGCAGAACCCGGGCTCGAACAAGAAAAGCATCCCGTGGGATGCATTGCTCGTCGAGGATCGGGAGCGCGTGGGAAAGCGCACGCTGAAGGGAATGATCTTCCCCTGGAAAGAGTGAACTCCGGGCACCTGCCTAGCTCACGTGCAGCCGGCGGCCGATCTCCTCTGCCTCGGCGGGTGAGCGCAGGATGTCCGAGGTCTTGATGAGCATCCCCTCCCCTTCCATGCATTTCATCAGGGCCGCGAGCGATTTGCCCGCCCCGAACGTCGCCTTGGAGACGAACGCGTAGCTCTTCTTTCCCGCGACGGCCCCGGCCGCAGAGAGAAAAGTCTTCACCGAGTCCGGGATTTTTCCGCCGAGCGCGCCGACGGGCTCGGCGCCCACCACGATGTACTGGTAGATGGTGAGCCGGGCGTTCGGGTCACGCGTGCCTTCGAAGGTATCGACTTGGTTCCCCTGCTTCTCGATACCCCTCGCGACCGCCTGGGCAAGCCGCATCATCCCGTCACGATTCTGACCAGAGAAGAAGACTACCGCCACTCTCATCGCGCTTTTTTGCCTCCGTACGTGGTTGTGTGAAAAGGTGCCGCAGTACCATCCGCGTTCGGCTTACGCAGAAGTACGCGGTAAGTTCGCCCGAACCCGGATGACGCACTTCGACGAGGTCCGCGATCTCGGCCCTGTCCAGGAGGATGCGCGCGTAGCGCACACGTCCCCTGCGGCTCTTGGTCACCCTCATTTCCAGGTGCTTTTCGTCGTGTGCCCGGAAGACGGGAATCTTCTCGTGCACCACCATGTTGCGGATCCACCTGATCTCGTGCGCCAGGAGCAGCGTGCGCCCCTCGGTGATGATGCCTTCCGAGCGGGCCAGCTCGAGCATGTCCACCAGCTCCATCTCGAGCAGGTCGTGCCGGGTCTGCAGCCAGCGCTTTTCGGCTCCACGGGTGAAGGGCAGAGGGCCGCGCTCGTCCAGCGCGGCGCCCAGGCGGTAGATCAGTCCCTGTTCGAGGAGGGTGCCGGCCAGGATACACGCGCCCTCGGCGAATCCGAAGTAGTAGGTCTGGTGCATCTGGGCGAGCAGGGACTTCACGCGTCCGCTCCCCGGGCTGTCCCCGATGGACAGGCGCTGGTAGTTCAGGTGCTCCCGGCGCACCGCGGCCTCGCACAGCCTCTTTTCCCCGTAGCGTCTGCGGAGCGTGGCAAGGTGATTCTCTGTACACTCTCCGCGCATTCCGGTAGTATAGATTTTCCGGAAAACCATGGTCAAGACAAGGTCTCTATTCCCACTGATCGGGATCGCAGCATGCGCCCTCGTGTTGAGCGGATGCGTGGTCCGCGGCCCCTTCGTGAAGGTCACGCCAGAGTCACTCGAGCTGTCGCGCGGGCCCGCGGCACCGTTTCTCTCCCTCGCCCATTCTCCGGGAGCCTTGTACGCTGTCTTCGCGGACCGGTCGACGACCACGCTCGACCTGGTCAAGCTGCCGGACGGTCCACACCTCCCTTCCGCCTCCCCTGCCCCGGAAGTCATCGACAAGGTTGACGTGATTGCTCCGCTTTCCCCTGCCTTCGGTGAGCATGTGCTCTGCGTTGCGGACGGCAGCGCGGCCGTTCTTTACCTCGACCGGGAGACGGACGTGAAAAATGTCCTGAAACTGGCAACCCGCAAGCTCGGGGAGACACTGTGGAACCTGGACATCCTCGAGCCGACCGGGGATCCGCTTGCGCTCGACCCCGATGAGACGAGGGGATTCGGGGCCGCATGGTCCTCCGGTCTGCTCTCCTACCGCTCGGCGGGAGGCCAGGCCGCCGCCGTGATTCCGCCCATTCCGTTCAAGCTCGAGGGGCGTCCAAGTCCGGACGGCGCGGGCGGTTTCACAGCCTTCGACTCGTTGACATCCCAGCTGTTCTCCCTGCGCTGGACAGGGACCGGCCTTTCCACCCAGGTCGTTCCCGGGGGGAGCCCTGTCCAGGCGTCCCTGCGCTCCGCCTCGGGGAAGCTTCAAGTGCTGTCGTGGAACGCAAAGGCGCGTCGGCTCATCCTCAACCAGGAAACCTCACCCGGAGGCACTTTCTCTTCGGCAACAGTCACGGTGTGCGACGGCACGGGAACCGTGGCCCTGCTTCCCGGGAAATCCGATTCGACGCCTCTGATCCTTTTTGACGAGATTTGCTCCATCGGAGCTGGCAGGATCGTGTCCCAAGTCTCCCTCATCGCGCCCGGATCGGTCCTTGGCGCTCGGGGATGGGGATCGAGGTATCGCAAGGCTGTTCTCTCTTCCGGAGATTCGAGGATCGAAGGCTTTGCCGCCGCCCGAACGGCAGACGCTCTCTACGTCCTGGTGTCCCAAGGGGGCGTGAAGCTCCTTCGGATACCGCTCGTGCCGTAGCGGGAAAAAGACGCCGGGCCTCCTCCCCCGGGCTCTCGCTGTCCGCCCGAGCACGGTACGCCGTGCGGGGGCGGCCACCCTCTCGGCGCGCAAGCGCGCCTGCCGAGCCAGGGCTGCCGCCCGAGGCATCCCTGCCTATGAGTACGTCGTCGCCGCGAATGACGCCGAGTACGTCGTCGCCACGAATGACGCCGAGTACGTCGTCGCCCTACAGCTTCCTGAAGAGTGCGTCCATTTCCGGCTCTTTCACGACGAGGATCGAGCAGCGTGCGTTTTTCATGATCTCCCTGTGCTGCCGGCTGAGAGCATCCCGCAGGATGCCCTTGTCCTCGAAGCCCCCCAGGAGGATCAGTCCGGCGCGATTGTCCTCGGCCACCTCGACGATTTCCGTCGAAATGGTGCCCCGGCGGAGTATCTTTTCCACCTGGACGCCCTTTTTCTCTGCGAGCTCGGCGACGTAATTCAGGTAGCGGTGGCCGTTCTGCTCGAGGCTTTTTTCATACTCGGCGCTCTCCTCTTCGATGAAGATCCGGGAAAGAAGCAGCTCCCTCAGCGTCGCTGTGTCGACGACGTAGACGGCGAGCACACGGCTGCGGTAGCCCTTTGCGAGGGCGATCGCGTACTTCGCCGCGTTGATGGACGCCTCCGAGCCGCTCACCGCCACCACGACAGTCTGTAAGAGCTCTCTCATACCCTGTCTCCCAGCAGCCTCGACTTGAGGATTTTCTGCACGAAGAAGACCTCTCGTTCCCGCTCCTCCAGCACACCCTCGATGAACTTCCTGGTCTCTTCGACATCAGGAATGACGATTCTCTCCAGCGCGTTGACGCGCCTCTGCGTCTTGCGGACTTCCTTCGCCAGTCGCCACACCATTGTCCGGATCTCCGCCATCCGTGCAAGGAGCTTCAGCAGCTCGAAGAATTCGACCATCGTGGCGTCACACGCGCCGCTCGTGCTCATGAAGGAGTACTTCAGCTCCATCCGGGGCATGTCCACGTCGATCGTCGGCAGCGGGATTCCCATCAGCTTGCCGTGCTTTTCCCTGGTGGGGTACTCGAACTGGATTCCCGCGCTCACGTCCCGCGCGTTTTCACGGCCCACTCGGACGAGCATCTGCTTCAGTGAACCGTACGCCGAGGCGACCCTCTTGTCGAGGTCCCGCTCGAGCAGCTTCACCTCCTCCACCAGGCGCATGAGCTCCATGATGAGGATCTCCCGCTTCTGCTCCAGCAGCTCGAACCCCTCGCGGGCGATCGTGAGCTGTTCCTTGACGGAGAAGAGGGAGGACTTCGTCGGAGGAACGTCGTAGCGCGCCATCGCCGCAGTTACCTTCCTGTCTTCACGGGTCCAGCCTCGGCGCCGGTGGGATAGTACTTCCTGATCATGTCCTCCCGGATCCTGTACAGCTCCGACTTCGGCAGCGACGTGAGGATCTTCCATCCGAGGTCGAGGGTCTGGTCGATGCTGCGGTTTTCGTGCTCGTCCTGCGCAAGGAACTCCCGCTCGAAACGGTCCCCGAAGGCCAGGTAGCTCTTGTCCAGCTCCGAGAGCTCCTCCTCCCCGATGACCGAAGCCAGCGAGCGGATGCTTTTCACACGGGAGTATCCCGCGAAAAGCTGGGACGAGAGCTCCTTGTGATCCTCGCGCGTCATGCCGGGTCCGATCCCGTCCTTCATGAGCCGGGACAGCGACGGCAGGCCCGCCACGGGCGGGTAGATGCCTTTCTGGAAGAGCTCGCGATCGAGGACGATCTGGCCCTCCGTGATGTATCCCGAGAGGTCGGGAACCGGGTGCGAGATGTCATCGCTGGGCATCGTGAGCACCGGGATCTGCGTGATCGAACCGCGGGAGCCTTCGATCTTGCCGGCCCGCTCGTAGAGGGATGCGAGGTCCGAGTACAGGTATCCCGGGTAGCCCTTGCGCGAGGGAATCTCGCCCCTGATCGTGGATACCTCGCGCAGCGACTCGCAGTAGTTCGTCATGTCGGTCATGACGACGAGGACGTGCATATCGAGCTGGAAGGCAAGGTACTCCGCCGCGGTCAGCGCGCACCGGGGGGTGATCAGCCTCTCGATCGAAGGATCGTCGGCCAGGGAGAGAAACATCACCACGTTGGCAAGCACCCCGCTTTGCTCGAAAGTGTCGATGAAAAACCGGGCCACGTCGTACTTCACGCCCATGGCGGCGAAGACCATCACGAAGGGCTCGTCCGAGGTGAGGATTTTCGACTGGCGAATGATCTGCGCGGCGAGCCTGTTGTGCGGGAGACCGCTGCCGGAGAAGATCGGCAGCTTCTGGCCTCGAATCAGGGTGTTCATGCCGTCGATGCATGAGATGCCGGTCTGAATGAAGTCCTTGGGATACGTGCGCGAATCAGGGTTGATCGGCACACCGTTCACGTCCAGGCGCAGCGAGCTCCACGACTCGGGGTACCCGTCCATGGGTTTGCCCAGGCCGTCGTAGACCCTGCCGAGCATGTCCCTTGATACCCTCATTTCCATGGGGGACCCAGTGAACTCCACCGACGAGGTATCCGTGGACAGGCCCGTGTTCGGGCCGAAGATCTGGACCGCGACCGCCGATTCCGAGATCTCGATGATCCTGCCGGCGCGTTCGCCGCGCTCCCGGTCATACACCCGGACAAGGTCGCCGAGGCCGACGTCCTCCGTGCGGTTGAGGATGATGATCGGGCCGTCGACCTTCGTGAGGCCCCTGTACTCCAGCCCCTTCATTTCTTGTAACTCCTCTCCAGCTCGTCCATCTCCTCGGTGAGGAGGCTTTCGATCTCCGTGAGCCTGCCCAGCTCCTCGTTCCTGATGGAGGACTTTGCCCGCACGATCCGTTCCTGGCAAGAGAGCTCGCGGAGCTTCAGCAGAGGGGCGCCGAGCTGAATGATGGCCAGCGCGCGTGCGTAGAAGTCCATGATGAGCTTGAGAATTCTCACCTGCTTGTCCGGCACGCAGAACATGTCGATCTCGTCGTATGCATTCTGCTGGAGGAAGCCGTTCTTGATCATCTCCGCCACCATGAGCACCAGTCTCTGGTTGTCGGGCAGGGCGTCTGGACCAATGAGCTTCACGATCTGGCTGAGCCGCTGCTCGCGTTTCAGCAGCTCGATGGCCCTCTCCCGCACCTCGTTCCAGTCCGGGTTCACCTTTTCCCACCAGCCCCGGATCTCTTCCGCGTATTCGCTGTACGAATCGATCCAGGAAATCGCCGGATAGTGCCGCGCATTCGCCAGTTCCCGGTCCAGCGCCCAGAAGCAGCGGATGAACCGTTTCGTGTGCTGCGTCACTGGCTCGGAGAAATCTCCTCCGGGAGGAGAGACGGCGCCGATGATGGAGATCGATCCGAGCCTGTCGCCCAGCGCCTTCACCTTGCCGGCGCGCTCGTAGAACTCCGCAAGACGCGTGGGAAGATATGCGGGGAAACCTTCATCGGCGGGCATTTCCTCCAGCCTCCCGGAGAGCTCACGCAGCGCCTCGGCCCACCGGGAGGTGGAGTCCGCCATGATCGCCACGTCGTAGCCCATGTCACGGTAGTATTCCGCCAGCGTGACCCCGGTATAGATGGACACCTCGCGCGCGGCCACGGGCATGTTGGAGGTGTTGGCGATGAGGATCGTGCGCTCCATGAGCGACTTGCCGGTCCTCGGATCCTGGATCCGCGGAAACTCGGTCAGGACGTCCGTCATCTCGTTGCCGCGCTCGCCGCATCCGATGTACACGATGATGTCCGCGTCAGACCATTTCGCCAGCGCGTGCTGGGTCATGGTCTTGCCGGTGCCGAATCCGCCCGGGATCGCCGAGGTGCCGCCGCGCGAAATGGGGAAGAAGACGTCGATCACGCGCTGGCCTGTGACCAGCGGCTCGTCCATCCCCATCTTCTCAACAAATGGCCGCGGCCGCCGCACCGGCCAGTAGTGAGACATGGACATGTCGCGGCCGCCGCTGAATCGTGCGATGGTGTCCGTGATCGTGCAGTCGCCCTCGGGTGCGATCCATTCGACACGCGACTGCTTGATCTCGGGGAAGACCACGATCCTGTGCATGATCGTCGCTGATTCCCTGACCTCCCCCACGATCGCACCGGGAGCCACGGGATCCCCCGTTTTCACCGTGGGTACGAAATGCCACTTCTTTTCCACGGAGAGCGGGGGGATCTTGATGCCGGGATTGATGAAACCGCCTGCGATCCGCTTGATTTCCGTGAGCGGCCGCTGAATTCCATCATAGATCTCTCCCAGGAGCCCGGGGCCAAGGTGCACCGACAAGGGCCGCTCCAGGGAGAACGCGCTCTCACCGACGCGCATGCCCGTGTTGTCCTCGTAAATCTGGATGGTCGCCGTATCGCCTTCGAGCCGGATGATCTCTCCGATCAGCCGCTTCTCCCCGATCTCCACGACGTCGTACAACCCGCTGCCCCCGAGTCCCGTCGCCTTGATGATGGGCCCATTGATCCGAACTACTTTGCCTTCGATCATTTCAGCACGTCTTTTCCGAACAATGCCTTCACCAGCTCCTCGCGATGCTCTTCGAGGAGGAGTGCCGAGAGTTCCTGCAGG
>JBEKXR010000188.1:0-7302 GCA_049511935.1 Spirochaetia bacterium
ATGAAGAGCGTGCGGATGGAGGGGAGCAGAGCGGCGACCCGCGATGAGAGCTCGGGGCCTCCCATTCCCGGCATCACCACGTCGGCGATCAGGAGATGGATTTTCCTTCTCTCCTGCGAAATGAGCTCGAGCGCCTTCTCGCCGCCGTGCGCTTCCAGCACGGTATACCCGCGGTCTTCGAGCACTCTTTTCGCGTACGATCGGACAACCGCTTCGTCCTCCACCAGCAGGATCCGCTCCCTGCCTCCGGGCGCATCGGGCGACAGGGAGGGTGCGACCGGCACCGCCTCCGCCTCGAGGAGACGGGGAAATAGGATCGTGAACGCGGCCCCCGCACCGGGGGAGCTCGTGCAGGATATGCGCCCACCGGTCTGGGAGACGATTCCATAGACTGTGGAGAGACCCAGACCGGTGCCCCTGCCCGGCTCCTTGGTGGTGAAGAACGGCTCGAAGATGTGCGCCAGGGTCGTCTTGTCCATGCCGTGACCGGTGTCGCTGACGCGAAGGCGGACGTACTCTCCCGGCTCCAGGTCGGGGAACTCTGTTTCCGCCGGGTCGGATGCGGCCCTGTTGCTGGTAGAAATGCGAAGCTTCCCGCCTTGCGGCATGGCGTCCCTCGCGTTCACTGCGAGGTTCATGAGGACCTGCTCGATCTGACCGGGATCGCCCATGATCCTGCCGGTGTCAGTCGCCAGGTCGGTGATCACCTCGATATCCTCCCCGATGACGCGCTTGAGCATCGTCTCGATTCCACGGACCAGGGTGACGGGATCCACCACGCGCGGCTCGAGGACCTGCTTCCTGCTGAAGGCGAGGAGCCGTGAGGTGAGCTCTGCTGCGCGATCGGCCGCGCCCTTCACCTGCGCGATGTCCTCCGCCAGCCGGCTGCCCTTCGGCACGCCGCCGAGGACGAGGTCGCTGAAGCCCTTGATGACGGTGAGCAGGTTGTTGAAATCGTGGGCAATGCCGCCGGCGAGCCTCCCGACCGCCTCCATCTTCTGGGCCTGGCGGAGCTGTTCCTCCGTCTGCCGGGAAGCGGTCACGTCCCTGACGAAGAATGCGAGCCGGAGGACCGTTCCCGAATCGTCCACGATCGGGAAGATCCCGAGATCGAGGATCGTCGAATCGTGGGTGATCTCGGCGCGCACCGCGGAGGCGGTCCGGATCACCCTCTCGGTGTGCTCGTGCACCCGAATGTCCAGCGGAAGTCCCTTCATCTCCCAGATCGGCCGTCCTGTCAGCTCGATCGAGCTCAGCGCGCCCGCGGCCTTCGCGAAGGCCTCGTTGCACGCCCGCAGCGTGCCGTCCGACTCTACGAGAAATGCCATGTCCGTCGTGGCGTTCAAAAGCGCGTGGAGCGTTTCCTCGTGATCGCGGGAGGCCCGCTCGGCGTTCTTCCGTTCGCTGATGTCCCTGATCGTCGCGAGGATCATGGGCTTCCCGTCCAGCTCGAAGAGACGATTGCTGATCTCCACCGGGATCTTCCTGCCGTCCCGGGTGACGTGCATCCCTTCCCACTCCGAGTGTCCCTCGGCCTTCAGCCTCTTCATGGCCTCGGGAATGGCCGTCAGCCCTTCCGGCGCATCGATGTCGAAGGTGCTTTTCGTCAGCAGCTCCTCGCGGGTGTAGCCCAGGCGCTCGCAGGCCACGTCGTTGACCTCGACGAAGACTTCCGGAGAGGAATCCTTGTGGAAGGGATGCACGAGGATGGCGTCGCTGATGCTGCCGAACAGGAGCCGGTAGCGCTCTTCGCTCCGCCGCAGGGCGTTTTCGGCACGCTTGTGCCCGGTGATGTCCAGCGCAATGAACGTGATGTCGCTGTCCGTATCGCCCGGCCGGCTCGGCGATGAGCCCAGGACGACGTCGATGACCGTCCCGTCCTTTCGCTTCCACCGGGTTTCAATCGTCATGATTCCCGTCTGCTGGATCTCGTGAGAGCCGCTGGTGCCGATCTTCGCAAACTCATCGTCCGTGAGGTAGAGCATCCGCGAGCTCCGGCCTACCAGTTCGGCGGCAGTGTAGCCGGTCATCGCGCAGAGCTTTTCGTTGACTTCCAGGAAGACCCTGTGCGCGACGATGCCCATCCCGGCAGGGCTGGCACGGTAGATGCTCTGGATTCGAGTCTGCAGGATCTCCTGGTCAGATGTCGCAGGCATGAGCAAAGTGTAGCACAGGACGGCTGCCCGAAAGTATATTGCACTCATGCGCATCTGGAGGTTCACCGCTCTCCTGGTATTCCTGATGACGGGGGTCTGCTGTGCCTTCACCCTCGGCGCTTTCGAGAAGCCCGTGAAGCTGGCCGGCACCGAGATCCCCCACCCCGCAACGGCGCCGGATTTCACGCTTACCGATCAGCGGGGCCAGCCCTTTCACATGGCGGAAACGAAGGGCAGGGTAGTGGTGGTGACCTTCATCTACACCCACTGCACGGACCTCTGCCCGTTCATCGCGCTGAAGGTGAAGAACGCCCGTGATCAACTTGGAAAGGACGCTGACAAGGCCGTGTTCGTGGCCGTCACAACGGATCCCCAGCGGGACACGGAGCAGGTGATAGCCGCCTACAGCCGCGCGGCAGGGCTCTACGACGGGTGGCATTTTGTCACCGGGCCGGCGAGCTCTGTGAAGGATGTCTGGTACAACTACGGGGTGGGCGTGGACATCGAAAAACCGGCGGATACGAAGGAATCATCGACGAAGCCTGGCAACGCGACGGACGAGCCCGAGCCCACGCAGGGACTTTCACCGGAAGAAGTGGGCAATGCGCACCGCATCGTGGACCAGTTCGGAGGGGGCTACGACGTCTCACATTCCGCACCGTTCTGGATTATCGACAGGCAGGGCAGGATTCGGGCCTCCATGGACGCGGATGCGCTTCCTTCAGATATCGCCGGCAACGTGCGCGCGCTCATGAGCCGCTGAGAAGGAGCGCCGCCGCTGTGCGTGGCGGACCAGGAAACATTTGTTCTGGTAAGGATCTCTGTGTATCTTTGATGATGACGCGGGGTGTATATGAACAAGTTGGGAATGAAATGGTTTTTTCTCCTGTCTTTTTGGGGTGTTCTGGCGCTTCCGCTCCTCCATGCGCAGACCGCCGCCCTGTTTGAGCTTGCCCCGGCGGGCACGGCAGAGCAGGTACAAAAGGCCATCACGGGGGGAGCCGACGTGAATGCGCGTGACGCGGCGGACAGGACCGTTCTCATGCTCGCTGCGGCATCCAATCAGGACGTTCGAGTCATATCAATCCTGCTGAAAGCGGGAGCCAAGATCAATGCGCGGGGTCCCAATGGATGGACGGCCCTGATGATGGCCGCTTACAACAACATGAATCCTGACGTGGTCGAAGCGCTTCTGAAAGCGGGGGCTGACGGCAGGATTCGAAGCGGGGCCGGCGCGACAGCGTATGACTACGCCCTGGAAAACGACAAGGTTGTCGGCACCCAGGTATATGCAAGCTTGAGAAGGGCGCAGCGCTGAGGAGTCCGCGCAGAGCACGTGGGCAGGGGAGCTCTCAGAAGTGCCGCGGTGAGAATCCAGATCGCTTCTTTCACTCCGCGAGGGTTTGACGCCGGCCCGGCCCAGGGGCGGCAGCATGTTCCAGCACCTCGAGTGCCTTCTTCATCTGCTGGTCGCTGCCAGAGTCGAGGGTCTTGCGGGACAAGCCTTTCAGGGAGGCGGGCGTCACGAGCACGGCAGCTGCCGGCAGCGGGACAGGGATGTCCGGGGGGACACCCTTGTGCCAGATGCTGCGACCGGAAGGTGTCAACCATTCCCTGACCGCAAGCTGGAGAGCCGAGCCGTCTGAGAGACGAAAATCGCTGAGGACCGTGCCTGTTCCAAACGTCGTCTCGCCGATGATGGATGCCCGCTTCGCGTCCTGGAGCGCCCCGGCGACGATCTCTGCGCCGCTTGCGGTTCCGGCGTCGACGAGCACCGCGAGCGGGAAGTCCCGGGCCGTTCCCCCGGAGCGAACACCGTCATGGGTGATCGTGCCATGCGAGTCCTTTTCCAGGAGCACGTCGCCCCCGCGCAGAAACTCGCTTGCCACACCGATTGCTTCATCCAGCTCGCCGCCCGGATCGTTTCGCAAGTCGAGGACGGCGCCGCGCAGCCCCTGCATCTCGATATCCCGCAGAGCTGCCTTCACTTCCTTGCTGACACCAATATTGAGCGCGGCTATCCGAAGATCGGCAAATTGAGTGCCGGGGATCAGGCTCCACGAGACATTGTCCACTCGGATCCGCGCGCGGCTCAAGGTCACGTCAAAGGTCTTCTGAGTCGAAGGATCGAAGATGCCCAGGGTCACTGATGTTCCCGCCGGGCCGACGATGAGGTCGACGACGCGGGCGATGTTCATTCCGGCAACGCTGTCTCCGTTGACCTTCAGGATCTGTTCTCCGGCATGAAGCCCGGCGGCAATCGCAGGCGAGTTGTCCAGGGGAGCGACGATCTGCACGCCGTCGTTCTTCGGCTCGATTTCGAGGCCGACCCCGACGTATTCCCCACGCATGAGCGAGCGCTCTTCACGGACCATCTGCGGCGTGAGATACACGCTGTGCCCGGTGTCACCCAGGGCATCGACCATGCCCGAAATAGCTCCGTCGGTCAGGGAACCGGACTGAAGGGCGGGTCGATCCACGTACTCCCGATCGATGATGTCCCAGGCCTGGCGGATCAGCGCGAAATCAGGGGGTGACGCTTGAGGCGCCGGATCCCGGGGATGCGGGTGCGCGAGCACCACCCTGTCAATCAACCCTCCCGCGGAGAATGCGGCCACGGCAGCAATGGAAGGAATCAGGAAGCGAAGGACGGCTCTTGGCATATGGCAGTTTCTCCCGCAGATCGGCAGCCCGGCACCGCACGCGACGTTCGACCTGTCAGTAAGATAACGCGCCCTCGCCCTGAAGGAAAGCGCGCCACGGCTTGGACTCCGAATATTGATACATTGTCTCATTGACGTCTGCCGCGTGAATCGCTATTATTCTATCGATGGCCCATCGCATTTCGGCATATTCATGGTGCGGAGCGGTTCTCACCGCGCTGCTTGCCTTTACCGTCCCCGTCATCTCGGCCGGGGGCGTCCCCATGCGGGGGATCAACGTCGTTGCCGCCGAGAACTTCTACGGGAACATCGTGACGCAGTTGGGGGGTGAGAAGGTGAACGTCACGAGCATCCTCTCGGACCCCAACGTGGACCCGCACGAGTACGAGTCCAGCGTGGAAGACGCGAAGGCTCTCGCCGCGGCGGACCTCGTCATCGAGAACAGCGGCGGCTACGACGACTGGATGGACAAGCTTCTCTCGGCATCGCCGAGCTCACAGCGGGTGCTTCTCAAGGGCTTTGATATTGCGCCCACAAAACTTCCCGATAATGAGCATGTGTGGTACAACGTGGACAACGTCCAGGCAATCGCCCAGGCAGTGACGGAAAGTCTGAAGAAGCTGGACCCGGCCAACGCGCAGCTCTTCGCGAAGAACCTCCAGACCTTCGGTGGATCCCTGGCGCGCGTGCGCCAGAAGATATTGCTGATGAATGAAAAGTGGCACGGCACTCCCGTCGGCCTGACGGAAACGATCTTCCTGTACCAGGCAAAACCTCTCGGCCTGTCGGTCCTGACGCCTTTCGAGTTCCAGAAGGCCATCGCCGAGGGCAATGACCCGCCGGCTGACACGGTCGTGGCCGCGGAAAAACAGGTCAAAGGCAGGAAAATCAAGGTCCTCATCTATAACGAGCAAACCGTCTCTGCCATCACGACCCGGCTCCAGGACGAGGCGAAAGCGGCAGGCATTCCCGTCGTGCCGGTCACGGAGACCATGCCGTCCACGCTGAACTATCAGGACTGGATGCTGAGCCAGCTCACGGTTCTCGAGCGCGCCCTGGGGAAATGAGACGGCATGGGAAGCGAGGCGCAGCCGATCGTTTCTCCCGTTGTCTCCCTCGCGCACGTGCAGGTGGACCTGGGCGGCAGGACGATCCAGGAAAACATGAGCTTGACGATCGAGGACGGCGAGTTTATCGCCGTACTCGGCCCCAACGGTGCGGGGAAGAGCACCCTCCTGAAGCTCCTGCTCGGTCTGATCCGCCCGACGTCCGGCCGCGTGGAAATCCTGGGAGGAGCGCCGGGAAGGCGGAACGCCCGCATCGGGTACGTTCCCCAGTTCCGCGCCATCGAGTCGGACCTGACACTCCGCGGCCGCGAGGTGGTCCGCTTCGGACTGGACGGCAACAAGTGGGGGCCGGGATGGCCCAGCAGGGCGCGCCGCGCACGGATCGACCAGGTCCTGGAGGAGGTGGACGCCGTTGAGCTGGCCGAACAGCCCATCGGTCTCCTGTCCGGCGGGGAGCGGCAGCGGCTGCTCATCGCGCAGGCCCTTCTGACCGATCCCCGGCTGCTCCTGCTCGACGAGCCGCTGGCCAACCTGGACATCTCATGGGAGCAGGAAATCATCGCCCTCGTCAGGCGGATCTGCCGTGTGCGCGGGGTGGCGGTGATGTTCGTCACGCATGACGTCAATCCCCTGCTTCCCGATGTGGACCGTGTGCTGTACCTGGCGGGCGGCCGCAGCGCCATTGGAACGCCGCAGGAGGTCATCACCAGGGAGTGCCTCAGCGCCCTGTATGGATCCCCTGTCGACGTCGTCAAGGCGCTCGGCCGGGTGTTCGTCGTCGGAGCGCCGATCTGACATGCTGGACGTTCTTCGCCTCCCCTTCATCGTTCACGCGCTTCTCACCGGCTCGTTCGCGGCGGTCGTCGCGGCGGTCAGCGGGTACTTCCTCGTTTCGCGCGGGCTGACCTTCGCCGGCCACGCCCTGCCCAACATCGGCTTTGCAGGTGCCGCGGGGGCCGTGCTCCTGGGCATCGAGCCGGTCTATGGCCTCTTCGCTTTCACCCTCGGCGCAGGGGTGGTCGTGGGGTTCATCGGAAAGGACGTCCGTGAGCGGGACGTCTCCATCGGGGTGGTCATGACCTTCGCCCTTGGGCTGGGGCTCCTGTTCCTCGCGCTGTACTCCGGCTATGCCGCGCGCGTGTATGGGATTCTCTTCGGGAACATCCTCGGCATCAGCGCAAAGGCCGTCATGGTCACCGCGGCAGCAAGCGGCATCATCCTTGCGATGATCGCGTTCCTGTACCGGCCTCTTCTCTTCAGCACCTTCGACCCTCCCGCCGCCGAGGCCCGGGGGGTGCCCGTAAAGCTCCTCTCGGTCCTCTTCATGGCGCTCATCGCGGCGACTGTGTCCCTGTCCATCCAGGTCATGGGCGCCCTGCTCGTGTTCACCCTCCTCGTCGGTCCCGCCGCCACCGC
>JBEKXR010000189.1:0-7300 GCA_049511935.1 Spirochaetia bacterium
AATACCAGAGGCTGACTCAGAACCTCCAGCAGATGAAGGGATGCCTGGCATCTGGATTCCCATTTGTCTTCGGGTTCACCGTGTATGAGAGCTTCGAGAGTCCGGAGGTGGCCAAGACGGGTCACGCGCCTCTGCCGGGTCCGACAGAGCAGGCCATCGGTGGACACGCGGTGATGGCGGTCGGCTACGACGATAGCCAGCAAACCTTTATTGTTCGCAACTCCTGGGGAACCGGCTGGGGCATGCAGGGGTACTTCACTCTTCCCTGCGCCTATCTCAGTCAGCCCAGCCTTTCGTCCGATTTCTGGACGATTCGATTGATATGATCAAGCGCCGAGCACTTCCCGAACGCTCACCCGCAGCCGAAAGATTCGCGCCGCCTTTCTTTCCTGCTCCCACTTCCGCTCATAGAACAGCTCGATTGCGCTTACCCCAACTCGCTCGGCTCTGAACAGCCAACGGTGGGCTCCGCCGGTGCCCGGCGGGCCCTCCATGGGCTCGAAGGAATCGCCATCCAGGACGCAGGCCGGCTCGCCGCGTGATCCGTGCCTCCACCGGAACCCCGTGGTCGGGTTCTCCGGGAGGCGAATCTCCAGGATCTGCCCGATCCGAAGTGCGATCTCCTGGCCGCTATCGTTCTCTCCAACTCGTACCGTGTCGTTCATCTCGGTCCTGGCATTCTCCCCAGCACGGCGTCGATGCGGTTCCTCCTTAAGTATAAGACAACTGCAGTGAGGCCATCAACCTGGAACTGCGATCAACTGCTTCTCGCGCTGGAGGGTCTCGTCTATATCTCTTTGTTGCGCTTTGTCGGGATGATCGGTAATTGAGCGTGACCGTCACGTTGTCGGAGTACATGCCGATGGGAGAGATCGGGTTCGCGACGAACGCGCCGAGCTGGCCGTGGGCGGTGAAGGTCTGGGGGGATCCGGTCCCGGTGCTGAACACGCGCTGCCGGATGCATACGTTCCCGCGAAGCCGGCGTCGCCCCAGAGAAACGAGTTGGTCGGGTCGAAGATGATGAACGGCACGTTGTACGGGCCGTTTGCTACATTGCGGTTAACGCCGTCAAAGTTCTGGCCTGCGTCCATCGTGATCGCGTATGTGGTACCCGGCGTGGCCTGCACGCTAATGGTCGCCGACGAGTAGAGGATGTAGTTCCCGATCACCCACGTCCCGAAGTCGAGACTTGTCGTGGATACCGAAAATGACGGGAGCAGGTTTGCGAGCACCGGCATAGTAGTGGACTGATTGTCAGCAGATGCCATCAACCCGCCAGAGTCAAAAGACTCATTCCCAGCAGAACCGCATTCGCGCGACGGAAGCGACAACCTTTACTATGAGGAGCAGCGCGCGACGACTTATTCTGTCGTGCTTCATTTTCGCAAATTTAACGACTTTACCTCAATTGGACATCTTTTTCAAGCGCAGGGGGTACGCATTGCCGAATTTGGAATTATCTGAGGGGGACATTTCTATCTTGCATGTGATATAGGCGGACACATGCGCGTTTTTTCTTGACAGCTTCATCGGCGAACAGTAACCTTGATTGGTTGTTGTCTTTCAGCTTGCTTTGGCAAGAGCTCGAATGAAAGGAGGGGGAATAGATGAAGCTTATTTTTGAATAACATCGGCTGTTGGGACAAGCTCGGTTACATCGGTTACAGATGATCTTCGCAATGAGTATGCAAGGTCATTCATAGACATGATTCAATCGGAGGAAAATCTAATGAAGCGTTTGTTAATCTTGGCCATGTTCGTCTGCATTGTGTCGGTGGGAGCTTTCGCGAACGCCACCTCGACCGCTCTCCCCGTGACCGCATTTCTCCAATCGAGCGTTGCCGTTTCGGCGACAGACCTCGATTTCGGTAACTTTACGCTCCCCAGCCCTGATAGGATCGGGACCGCAGTTATCACCGTAACGGCCACTAGTGGGCTCGTTTACAACGTCACGTTGGACGCAGGCCAGCACTATGTCGCACCCTTGAGGAACGTTGCGAATGGCGCGAGCCTGATCTCTTACAAGATCATGGATCCCACGAATGCTTTCGAGTGGGGTGACGCGCTTCCCTATGCAAACACCTATCCCGCTGGCACTGCTGTGGGGCCCAATACAGGAACTGGAGCTCCCCAGCCCTGGACCGTGAACGGCACTCTGTCCCTCGCCGGGCTTGTGGGTTCCTTTCCGGCCGGCCTCTACTGGGACTTTGTGACAGTGACGGTAAATTATTGAAGACAGTTTGTCCCGACGTGTCAGTCCGACTGACTGCGGGAGTGATTCAAGGAGCCTCCATCCACAATGGAGGCTCTCTTTTCATGATTGGGCGTACGCTTTTTCCTTTGCTGTTGGTCGTGCTGCTCGGGAGCGTCGCGGATCCTCGGGCGGGCGCAGATACCCTGGCAGCCTTTACACAGGTGGGCGTATCCGTAGCGGGAGTGGACTTCGGGGCGATTTATGACACGGCGGCGACGTATTTCGGCCACGGCACCATCGTGATTACAGCACCGGCAGGCGCAGCTTTTTCCATTGCGCTGAGCGGCGGCTTCCATCCTGATGGAGATCACCGAAACCTCCAGCGCATCGGGGGGAGGGAAAGGATTCCCTACAATCTCTACAGCGACGCCGGCTGCACCATTCCTTGGGGAGATTCGGATTCAAGCGCGACGTTCCCCTCCGCGCGCAGCGTCATGGGCCTGGGAATGGGTCGCGATCAGCCGATCACGACCTACGGCAAGCTGACCCTTCCTGCGCTCCTGCCGGCAGGCGCGTACACGGACAGCGTGACTGTATCAATTTTGTATTGAGGTGATACGAGTGAACAAGATACATCGAGCGCTCTTTGCGGCCCTTCTGTTTGCCCTGCCGCTTACCGCTTCTGCCGCGGCCATGCTGAAGTTCGTGCCCGCGATGATTGTGCTGGATTCCGAGCCCAGACGAGGCACGCTCACCATCATGAACGCGGGAGAGGAAAAGGTCACCGTACAGCTCCAGATCATGAAGTGGTCGCAGGATCAGGACGGCAAGGATATCTACGAGCCTACGAAGGACCTGGTTTTCTATCCGCAGATCGTGTCGATCGGTCCCGGGAAGCAGGGTATCGTGCGGGTTGGCTACGAGCCGGCGGGAGCCCTTTCTGTCGAGAAGTCATATCGACTGTTCGTCCAGGAGCTCCCGGTCAGCGCGCCGGGCAAGAACATCATAAAAATAACAATGCGGGTGGGTATCCCGGTTTTCATTCCCCCGAAGGATCCACACCCTGCCCTTTCCATGGGCAATGCCCGGGTGGAATCCGGGATCTTTCAAGTCACCATAGGAAACAAGGGCAACAGCCATTCGATGATCGAAAGGATCGCCATTTCCGGCCTTGATGCCGGGGGACGCGAGACGTTCAACAAGGAGCTCAACGGCTGGTACGTGCTGCCGGGGGCGGCGCGGTCCTTCGCCATCGACCTCCCTCCTGAGGATGTGGGAAAGTCCCGGTTTTTGAAAATCACCGGGACGGCCAAGAGCGAGTCTGTTGAAGGAAAATTCGATGTGGATGAGCACTGGAGCGCCCTGCTGGCGGAGGGAGTCGAAAAGAGAAAGCAGCAAGCTGAGAAGGAGCGGCCGAGCGAAGTGCCGATGCCGCCCGCGAAACCGTAAGGACGCTGCGGCACTTCGCCGCATATCGCCACCCATAATCCTGCTGCTTCTGCTCCTGCCGCATACTAGGCTCTGGGCCCAGGAAACGGTTCTTCTGAAGGTCGTCGTCAACACGGAGGACAGGGGAGAGTACTACCTGAAGCTTACCGATGAAGGAGACGTCCTCATCACGCGCGCGCAACTTCAGCAGCTGGGAATCGGAATCAAGGAGGAGGCGAACGTTGTACAGTCCGTGTCGCTGAAGTCGCTCGCACCCGACGTCACGTTTCGACTGATCGAGGGGGAAGCCATCGTGGCGCTGACTGTGAATCCCGCTCGCATGGGCACCCAGGTGAAAGACCTCGCCCTCAGGAGGCGCGCCGATGTCCTGTATCCAGAAACGAACAGCATCTTTCTCAACTATACCCTTGACTACGCAGGTCAACAGAATTTCCTCAATCTCCCGCTGGAGCTCGCGGCGCGACTGGGGCCTTTTCTTCTGCTGACCGATGCAACAGGCACCATCGGACAAAGTCCCACTCTCATAAGAAACCAGACCAGCATCGTGCTGGACAGCAGGACTGCCCTTTCTCGGACCATCCTGGGCGATTTTACCGCCACTTCGGGCGGCATGGGGCTTGGATCTTCCGGGATATTCGGCGGTCTGAGCATCACCAGGAACTTTTCCATCGACCCCTATTTTCTCATGAAACCGGACATTAGTGTCACCGCTCTCCTGCCCGCGCCGGCCTCGGTCCAGGTATTCCTGAATGATATGCATTCAGGAGAGGAAACGATGTTCACGAGCGGAAAGATTCAGCTCATCAATATTCCCTTGCCCCCCGGGGCAAACACAGTGGCCCTCCAGATGACAGATATGGCCGGCGTCGTGAGCCGGCTCCAGGAGCTCTTTTACGTCGGCACCGATCTGCTCGCGCCTGGCATCGACGAGTACAGCTACAGCGCCGGATTCACGCGACAAGGACTGGGGATCAATAGCTTCGACTACGGAGATCCAGCCTTCCTGGGCTTTCATAGGGTAGGGATCACCGACTGGCTCACGTTGGGCGCCCGCGCCGAGGCAGGTCCCACGACGGTGAATACCGGCCCGACAGCGACAATGACCCTGGGACTCCTGGGAGAGATGAATGCCTCCTTCGCGTTGAGTGACTACAATGGCACGCTCGGGTACGGCGCCGCGGCTGCATACAGCTACCAGGCCAGGGCTTTTGGCGGAAGCGCATCGCTTCAGTACGTGTCAGATGCATACAGCACCATAGCCGCCCCGGGGGGCGGCAGCATGCCGTCTCTTATCGCGAGCCTCTCCCTGAGCCTCTCGGAGAGGTGGATTGGCTCCCTTGGGGCGAGCGCGTCGTACTACCTCATGAGGGATGGCCCCGACAAGGAGCTTTTCACCGTCTCCTATTCGCGGCAGCTCTCGGGCAATCTCCAGTTGCAGGCCATCCTTAATGCTCAATTGCAGTCTAGAAACCTGCAATTGGGCGGCTTTGTCGGGATACGACTCCTTATCGGCGACGCCCTGGCCAGCGTGAATTACAACTCAGAAGGTGGTCTGAACAGCGTTTCCGCAGGGATCGAGCGGAATGTGACCCGCGGAAACGGCTTTGGCTACAGCGCCAACATCGACGAGGCTCAAAGCGCGGGCGCGAGCGGCACAGGGATGTTCGATGGACAGGCCGCGCTCAACTACCACGGATCGTACGGGAACCTCGCCGCCTCGGTCGCGTACAATCAAGAGCAGAACAGCGCAGCCTACGAGCTCAGCGGCGCGGGGAGCATCGTCATGATCAACGGGACGCTGCATTTTGCTCAGCCGATAACGGACAGTTTCGCGCTGGTGCGCGTCGACGGCCTCGGAGGGGTTCGCATCAAAGACGGTACCCAGTATGTCGGCGTGACCGACGCCTCGGGAAACGCGCTGATCCCCGGGCTCGCCTCCTACAGTGAAAACGAGCTCAGCATCGAGCAGGCCGACATACCGATGGATCACACGATCGAGAGCACATCAGCATTCATCTCTCCGCCTTACCGAGGCGGGGGCGTCGTGGACTTCAAGACGGTCAAGTTCAAGGCGATCTCGGGAAAGCTCTTCTTCGTCGAGAAGGGTCAACGCACTCCCGCCCAATACGCAGGCCTCGATGTCATGATCCCGGCGGGGAAGGTGAGCGGCATCGTCGGACTTGGCGGCGCCTTCTACCTGGAAAACATTCCTCCCGGCACCTACGCTGCGCGGCTGTACACGCAGGACAAGGAATCGAGGTTCCAGCTTGTCGTGCCAGAAAGCGCAGACACGGTTGTCGACCTCGGGGAGATCGACTGCAACGTGAAAGAGACCGACGAGGGCGTTACCCCGCCGTGACCTCCAGGTCCCGCGCTGCCCTTCGCTCGTCCAACCTGCGCACCGGCGAAAAGTGCGGGGCCTCTCGAAGAGTCCTTTCCGAATGTCGCCAAAAGCAGAGCATAAATGGTGCTGTTCCCGGATGAGTGCAGCCGGTTCCGGCAACAGCCTCGCTCCGCTTCAACCCTCATTTCCATGCCCTCATCCTCGAGGGCGGCCTCGATTCCATCGGCCAGTTCTACTACCTCCCCATCTACGACACCGCGCGCCTGAGCGAGTGCCTGCGCCGAGGCACCATCGCACTATTCCTGACGCGGGGCCTCATCAGCGAGCAGTTCGCCACTACCCTCCTTTGCTGGCGGCACTCCGGGTTCTCCGTGGATAATGAAGCTCATCGCCCTGATCACCGACCCGGTCGAGGTACGCAAGATTCTGCGCCACCTCGTCAAGATCAGAAGGGCTCCGCCCGGACTGTGGCCCACCTCGTTGAACTGAAGCCGAACCGAACTGCCCCATGATCGTTCAACCCCTCGTGCACTGTGAACGATGTGCACACCCGTGCTCCTGGAGATGAGAAGGAGGGAGAGATCGATCGTCGTTTCTCCACGGAGATAGAGGAACAGCCGCAGAGTAGCCACATTCCGCACGGATAGAGTATCGTCTTCACACATTGCTTGGGGGTGAGGCTAGATACGAGAAAGGCGTCACTATGATTGATCGCGAGGAAGAGGATGAGCGTAAATGGGAGAAGGGGCTACGCCACAATTTGACATAGTCATAGCAACACTCAATAGGGAGTCAGCATTGAGGCTATCCGTGCCGCGCATGCTGACACAGAGTGCATTGCCCGCAAACTTCATTGTGGTAGACGCCAGCGATAACCACAACCAGGTCAAGAAGACTCTAGAATCGGCGTTCCAAAAGGCCAACACCTCGGTGCGTCTCAAAATAGTTCGTTCGGAAGCCGGCTAGAGCCTGCAAAGGAATGTGGGTCTCGAATTTGTAGAATCTCCAATAGTCTTCTTCCCTGACGACGACGCCCTATGGTTTGATGGATTCTCAGAGGCGATCATGAAAGTATACACTGCGGACACTATGAATGAAATTGGAGGAGTCGCTGGAACCGCATCCAGCGTACCCCCGCCGGGTGTACTCGCCTACCGGCATACCCCTTACCGGATGGAGTTGCACGATCTTCTCTCGCCACGACTTCGTCAGTTCATGAGAACAATAGAAACCTTCTTCCCTGATCCGCTCTTTCTCGAAGGTCACATTCGCAATCAACACAAATGCGCGCCCAGCTGGCTTCAATCAGACGA
>JBEKXR010000190.1:0-7266 GCA_049511935.1 Spirochaetia bacterium
GTACATTGGGATGCGGATGCAGGCGCTGCGGTTCCGCCTCGAGTAGGCAAGGTTGACGGGGGCCTCGAACCCCGGCACCAGCCGCTTGAAGCTGTTAGTGGTGGGAGTGGCGAATGCCAGGAGCGACGGAGCGTGCTTGAGAAGGCCGCCAATGGCGTGCAGTGCCATCTGGGAAAGCCCCGCGTAGCCATCGCCGGCGAAGAGGTTCTTGCCGCTTTTCCACAGGGAGAAATGTACGTGCATTCCGCTGCCATTGTCGCCGAACAGGGGCTTGGGCATAAAGGTCACCACCTTGCCGTGTTTTTTTGCGGTGGTCTTCGCCACGTACTTGTATTTCAATACGTTGTCTGCCATGGTGAGCAGGTTGGAGAAGCGCATGTCGATCTCCGCCTGCCCGCCGGTGGCCACCTCGTGGTGTTGTACCTCTATGGGGACGTCGATGGACTCCAGGGTGAGCATCATCTCGCTCCTGATGTCCTGCAGGGTGTCGGCGGGCGGGACAGGGAAGTAGCCCTCCTTGTAGCGGATCTTGTACCCGAGGTTGGGGTTCTCGACGCGTCCCGTATTCCACCGGCCCTCGGCGGAGTCGATGTGGTAGTAGCCCTCGTGCTCGTTCTGGTCGTAGCGGATGTCGTCGAAGATGAAGAACTCGCACTCGGGGCCGAAGTAGGGGACGTCCGCCAAACCCGTGCCCTTCAGAAAAGCCTCGGCCTTGCGGGCGATGTTGCGCGGGTCGCGCGTGTAGTCCTCGCCGGTCACCGGGTCGCAGATGTTGCAGATCAGGACGAGGGTCTTGGCGGTGAGGAAGGGATCCACGAAGGCCGTGTCCGCCACCGGCTTCACGAGCATGTCTGATTCGTTGATCGCCTGCCATCCCCTGATGCTGGACCCGTCGAAGCCGAGCCCCTTCTCGAACACCTCCTCGGTCAGCTCATGCGCCGGAATGGAGAAGTGCTGCCACAGCCCTGGAAAGTCCATGAATCGAAGGTCGACGACCTGCACTTTTTCCGTGGCAATGAACGAAACCACATCCTTTGGAGTCTTGCCGATACTCATGTATTCCTCCTTAAGTTTTATGACCCCTCCTGGGCTTCGGCCGAACGCCACAGAAGGGGTTGAGGATATTACTCCCCGCCAGCCATCTACAAGAATCATGCCAGGAACAATGATTTGCATATTATCTTACATCATAAATAATTGTGTGAGCAGATAGGATTCTGTGGTTCCCGGGGGATACATGAATGTAGGTTTAGCAACTCATTGGCTACATTAATGTAGTGTTTCGCGACCGCGCCCGCGGGACGATTGTTCTCCTCCCGGAGGGAGTGCTACACTCCGCGGACATGGCTGACGCATCGCGAGTGCTGGTCGGAGTGGACATCGGGGGCACGAAGACGGCAGTCGTGGCGGGCAGGACCCACGCGCAGGGGCTTCGCGTCATCGGCCGACGCGCCTTCCCGACGGATCCCGCCTCCCGGTCCTGGCGCGCGGCGGTGGACATGATCTGCGAAACGTTCCTGCAGAACGAGGCCAACGCATGCGCCCTGGCTGAGTGGCGGCTCGGGGCGGGGATGGGGACCCGCAACATGGTTTTCCTCACATTCGGGACCGGGATGGGAGCGGGACTCATCCTCGACGGAAGGCTGGATGAAGGAACCTGCGATCTCGGAGGGGAAGTCGGCCACGTCCGGCTCGCGGAGGGAGGCACGGAAGGGTACGGGAAAGCCGGTTCGTTCGAAGGTTTCTGCAGCGGGGGCGGGATTGCCCGGTTGGCGCGTGCGGGGGCGGAGAGATGGCTGGCCGCCGGCCGCGCCGTCTCGTTCTGTCCGGACACAGCGGCACTGGAATCCATCACTTCGAAGGCAGTGGGAGACGCCGCCGAGGCCGGGGACCCGCTCGCCCAGGAGGTGCTGGCGACCACGGGCCGCTACCTCGGCCGCGGACTCGCCCTGCTGATGGATATCCTCAACCCTCAGAGGATCGTGATCGGCAGCATATTCATCCGGTGCCGCCGTTTCCTCCAGCCGTCCATGGATGCGGAAATCGCGCGCGAGGCACTCCCCGGCGCCGCACGTGCCTGCGAGGTTGTGCCCGCGAAGCTGGAAGACAGCATCGGGGATTACGCGTCCCTGTCCGTGGCGGTGGATGGGCTGTCTCGGCGCGAGCGCGGTGATCTCCGCGAGGAGAAACGATGAAACACCTGGACGAACTGATCGGGAGGTATCCCGCGCTTTCTGCATGCAGGGGCGACATTGAAGCGGCGTTCCGGGCGCTGTCGGAGTGCTACGCATCAGGCGGGAAGCTCATGGTGTGCGGGAATGGGGGGAGCGCGGCGGACGCTGATCATATCGTGGGTGAGCTCATGAAAGGGTACCTCAAGCCGCGGTCGCTGCCCGATGAGGTGGGTGCCCGGCTTCGGGCCGCAGACCCCGTGCTCGGGCCGGCGCTCGCCGAGCATCTGCAGGGTGCCCTCCCCGCGGTCAACCTGACGGCAGGCTCCGCGCTGCTTTCCGCGTTCGGCAACGACGTGCAGCCGGAACTCGCATACGCCCAGGCAGCCTTCGGTCACGGGAAGAAGGGGGACGTGCTCCTGGGGATCAGCACGTCGGGAAATGCGTCGAATGTCCGTTCGGCGCTCGTCGTCGGGCGTGCCGTGGGCATGACCACGGTCGGGCTGACGGGCAGGGGGGGCGGAAAGATGGCGGGCCTGTGCGACATCCTCATCGCGGTGCCGGCGGCCCGGACTTTCGAGATTCAGGAGCTGCACCTCCCCGTCTACCACTGCCTGTGCGCGATGGTGGAGGAACGGTTTTTCCCGTGAACGAGCTTTCCATCGCCCGTCTCATCGCCGGGGGGGAGGGCCTGGGATTCATCGACGGCAAGGCCGTGTTCGTCCCTGGCGTCCTTCCCGGAGAACGGGTGCGCGTCCGCGTGGTGCAGCGCCGGCGGGACTATAATCGGGCGGTGCTCGTCGATGTACTGGAGGCATCCGTCCACCGGGTCGTGCCGGGTTGCCGATACGCAGGGCACTGCGGCGGATGCGACTGGCTGCACATCGACTACGAGGAACAGCTCCGGCAGAAAGTGTCCATCGTGGCGGAGGCCCTGAGGCGCACGGGGAGGATCGAGCGGGAGGACCCGCGGATCGAGCCATCTGCGCCGTGGCAGGCGCGCAACCGGGCCCAGGTGCATCGCGCCCCGGAGGGAGGTATCGGCTACATGGGAGCGCGGAGCATTCGAGTGCTCCGGGTCGACGACTGCCCGATCGTCTTACCCGCGATCGGGAGGCTGTTCCGCGGAGAGACCCTGCCCCCGGACGGCTTGGAACGGTTCACCGTGTTCGCGGATGGCGAGATGCTGGCCGTCGAGGGCCGCGACGACAGCCGCGACCTCGCAGTGAAGGTGGATGGCCGCGACATCCTCTTCTCGGTCGGCTGCTTTTTCCAGGCCAACATTGGGACGCTTCAGAAGCTGGTGCCGTGGGCTCTGGGGGGCCTCGAGGGAGGAACGGCGGTCGACCTGTACTCCGGAGTCGGACTCTTCGCAGCCTTTTTGGCAGAAAAATTTTCCCGCATCATCTGCGTGGAGTCCCGCGCGATGAGCCTCTCGTACGCAATGCGCAACGTTCCCGGACCCTCCCACGAGTTCTACCCCATGACGGTTGAGCAGTGGATCCGGACCGCGTCAGCCTCATCGCGCCCGGATGCGGTCATCGTCGATCCGCCCCGTGCCGGCCTCGGCCCCGAAGTACGGACGTGGCTCACGGAACGCGCTCCCCGCCGGCTCGTCTACGTGTCCTGCAATCCCGTCACGCTGGCCCGCGACCTTGCCGGGCTCACCGGCGGGGGATTCGTCCTGGACGATCTCCGCCTGTTCGACTTCTACCCGCAGACCTCGCACGTCGAAGCGGTCGCGAAGCTCACACACCGGGGCGGGCAATCGTGAAAAAGCCTGAGCTCCTCGCGCCCGGCGGCAGCTTCCTGGCCGCCTTCTACGCCTTCGAGGCAGGCGCGGACGGGGTCTATCTCGGCCTCAAGGAGTTCTCCGCGCGCGCCGCGGCGCAGAATTTCACACTCGAACAGCTTCGCCGCATCCGGCAGCTCGCTGCCGACCGGGGCAGGAAGATCTACATCACGCTTAACACTGTCGTCCGTGAAGAGGAGATGCCCCGTCTCCGCGAGACTCTCGCGTGGCTCGAAGCTCTCCGCGTCGACGGGGTGATCGTGCAGGACCTCGGGGTCTGCGACCTGATCCGTCACGACTTTCCCGCTCTGGGGGTCCATGCCTCCACCCAGATGGGGGTGCACAACGATTCGGGTCTTGAAATCGCGGAGGAGCTGGGCATACGGCGTGCCATCCTCGCCCGCGAGCTTTCGCTGGAGAGGATCCGGGCTCTTCGGACCCGGCACCCGCGCATGGAACTGGAAGTGTTCATCCATGGCGCCCTGTGCTACAGCTTTTCCGGGGCCTGCCTCGCTTCCTGGGCGCTGACGGGCAGGTCGGGAAACCGCGGAGACTGCGCACAGGTCTGCCGCAGCGTGTTCCGCGCCGATGAGTCATCGGGCGGCGGCGAGCCCGCCCATCTCTTTTCCACCCGGGACCTTTTCCTCGGCAAGGACGTTCTGAAACTGGCCGAGATCGGCATCGACGCCCTGAAGATCGAGGGCCGGATGAAATCACCGGAGTATGTGTTCAACGTGACGCGCCTGTACCGCGAAGTGCTGGACCGGGGGAACGACATCCCTGCTGGAGAGTACGAGGAGCTTCTCCGCAGGGCGGAGCTGGGATTCTCGCGCACCAGGACCTCCGGATGGTTTCATTCCGCACTCGGCTCACGGCTCCTCGAGCCCGGAGAGCCCGGGCACCGCGGCGCCTTCCTGGGAAACGTCGAGACGGTCCAGGGCAGGCAGATCGTGCTTCGCCTGGAAGGAGACCTGTCCCTGCACGACGGGCTGGCTTTTTCCCCACGAGGAAGCCAGGACCAGGCCGCGTTCCCCGTCCTGAGGATCCTCAATTCTGGGCGCGAGGTGAGATTCGCGCGGCGGGGGGAGACGGTGAGCATCGAAGTGCCCCGTGACGCGGCACAGGTCATGCCCCTGAGAGGCCAGGAGATACGCCAGCTCTCCTCCCGGTTCCTCGATCTCCCCCAGCCCCGGGAGGCATCCTTTCCGGTGTACAAGATCCCGCTCGATCTCAGGGTCACGTTCGGACGCGGAGGCCTTCTCTCCTTCGAAGCGCCCGGATTCCCCGTTTTTGCCCGCAAGGCGACCGCAGGTCCGGCCTCGGCGAAGAAGCCGTTCCTCACGATCCTCGCGGCCCTTCTGGAGGAATCGGGTGAGTCTGCCTTCCGACCCGGTGCCGTTACCTTCACAAACCGCACCGACTTCCCGGACGATGGCATATTCGTCCGCCCATCGGAGCTGAAGAAGGTCAAGAACGAGCTGTACGCGTTCCTCGACAGCGCGTTTCCCGGGCCGGAGAGCGCCGTGCATGGTCCGGAGATTCGGCCGGCGGACAGCGGCGTTTCTTCGCCGCTGGGTCCCGCGGAGCTCGAGATGCTCGCCCACCGGGAGTTGATCGGTCCGCCCGGCATGTCGCCGGTTCCCTTCGTCGGCGGGGACCCGTCCCGCCTCGAGCTCTTGCAGCTGGCGGATCTCGCGGGATTCCACTGGCTGCCTCTTCCGCCGGTGCTTCTTGACGAGGAGCCCTGGATCGACGCGGTGCGAAGGCTTGCCGACCTCCATACCGGGACGAGGATCGCCGTGGGCCTCAACAACATGTCCCATCTCGCTTTCGCTTCTGCGCTGTCGGAGAAGAGCAATGCCTGGTTCTTCGGCGATTTCTACCTGTACGCGGCGAATGATCACACGCTGCGTTTCCTGCGCTCACGGGTCCCTCGATTGCTCTTCGCCTACGAATGGGTGGAAGAGGATCGCGCCAGGGCCAGACGTCCCACCGGCTCGCGCCCGACCCCCACGGTCAGGCTGTCGGCGGATTTCGCGCCGCCTCTCTTCTACAGTCTCGCCTGTTTTGCCCGTCACTCCATGAACCAGGGGCGGTGCGTCGACGGGTGCCCGAAGGATTTTGCCGGTGAGCTCCGACAGGGAAGGAACCGTTTCCGGATGCTCGTGCGCGACTGCGTCACCTACCTGTTCACGGAGAATGTGAGATAGCGCGGCTCGCCACGACACAGTTCGGCCCGCCACGACACAGTTCGGCCCGCCACTTGGCGGGCACCTTCAGGTTCACTATCATATCCATTCAATGAAAATCGCGATCATCGGGGCGACCGGGCACATCGGCACCTATCTCGTGCCCCGGCTGGTGCAGGAAGGACACGAGGTCGTGTCCGTGAGCCGTGCCCGCAGGAAGCCCTACCGTGACCCGGGGATCTGGCGGTTCGTGTCCCGGATCGAGTGCGACCGGGAGAACGAGGAAGCGACCGGATCCTTCGGGCACCGGATTGCGGCGCTCGCGGCGGACGCGGTGATCGACCTTATCTGCTTCACGAAGCAAAGCGCCGAGCACCTGGTCTCCCACCTCGAGGACAGGGTGGGTCACTACGTGTCATGCGGCACCATATGGGTGCATGGGCACAGCGAAGTGGTCCCGGTCACGGAGGCAATGCCCCGCCGGCCTTTCGGGGACTACGGTGTTCGGAAAGCCGAGATGGAGGCCTGGCTTCTCGCAAAGTCCCGCACAAGCGGATTTCCCGCGACCGTCCTGCATCCCGGGCATATCGTGGGTGTGGGGTGGATACCCTTGAATCCTGCGGGGAACTTCAATGTCGAGGTCTTTCGAATGCTCGCAGAGGGCAGACCCTTGAGCCTGCCCAACCTCGGCATGGAGACCGTCCACCACGTGCATGCGGACGATGTCGCGCAGGCCTTCTGTCGGGCCCTGGAACACCCCGGTGCCGCGGTGGGGGAGAGCTTTCACGTGGTCTCTTCGGCGGCGGTGGCCCTGCGCGGGTTCGCGGAGCGCATGGCCCGGTGGTTCGGCCAAGAGGCGGCGCTCACCTACCTTCCGTGGGACGAATGGAAAAAAACCGTCTCGGCTTCAGACGCCGCTGCCACGTGGGACCATATCGCCCACAGCCCCTCATGCAGCATCGAGAAAGCGCGCCGCCTCATCGGCTATGAGCCGCGCTACGGCTCCCTCGAGGCCGTCTGCGAATCGATCGACTGGCTGGCGGAGCGCGGATGGAAGGTATGAGGGCGTCGCTCTATTCGTCCTCTTCGACGCCCTCACGGTACACGGAGAGGA
>JBEKXR010000191.1:0-7263 GCA_049511935.1 Spirochaetia bacterium
TCGGGATTGATCCCACGCTCCCTCAGGACCGTGCTCGAGCATAGGCTGGCGAGGGTCAGCGCCACCTGGGTCTTGTCCGTGGCCTTCAACTCCTCATCGGTGGAGTCGAAGAGGAGTTTTTTCATGTCAATCCGCAGGGCATCGGACGCGGATTGGAATAATTCCTTGACCCGAGCGCTTGATTCCCACATGTCCCGGGCCATGCCCGGATACTGGGCACCCTGGCCGGGGAAAAGGAAGCACGTCTTCATGTCCCCACAAAATAGCATGGGCGTGTACCATGGTCAAGGCGCGGGAATTGTGCAGGTATAATTATTTGTGCAGGAAAGACATCCGCATAGTTGATCGATTTCGATGTATTTGGACGAAAAAACATCCCTGTTGACCCAGCAAACCAATCACATTAATATGACGGGCATGCGGGCAGTCATCCGGGCTGTGGATTTTGCTGTTCCCAGCCGAAGAATGTCAAACGAGGAGTTTTCCGCCTTTCTGGACACTTCGGACGAGTGGATCCGGTCTCACACTGGAATCGGGTATCGTCATATCGCGGAGCCCTCCGTGGCCACCTCCGATCTCGCGGTGGAGGCATGCAAGAAAGTCCTGGACAAAGCAGGTGTCGCCCCGGAGGAAGTCGACCTTGTTCTCATCGCCACTGCCACGGGTGATTTCCTCGGTTTCCCATCGGTTTCCTGCATCGTGCAGGACCGCATCGGGGCGAAAAAGGCCGCCGCAATGGATCTCGTGGCGGGCTGCACCGGCTTCATCTATTCACTGGAAACCGCACGAAACTTCATTTGCGGAGGGGGAGCCCGGAATATCCTCGTCGCGGGTGCCGAGATCCTGAGCAGGGTCATCGACTGGAAGGACAGGAACACCTGCGTGCTGTTCGGCGACGGCGCGGGGGCTGTCCTCGTGTCGGCGGATCCGGCCGACGGGAACCGCGGAATCCTTCAGTCAGTATTGCGATCGGACGGTTCAGGTGCCCGACTTCTGGAGAGAACAGAAGGCGGCACCCGTTTCCCTTTCACAGACGGCGTAATAGACCCAACTCGCACCACTCTCAAGATGGATGGCAGGCAGGTCTACAATTTCGCTGTGAAGGTGGTGTCCGAAGGAATCGTCGATATGATGGAAAGCAATCACCTGGCGCCGGACGACCTTTCCTGGATCGTGCCGCACCAGGCTAATGTAAGAATTATTGAGGCAGCGGCAAAACGTTCAAAGATCCCAATCTCCAAGTTCTTCATGAACATCGAAGAGTACGCAAATACCTCTGCGGCATCCATTCCGATCGCGATGTCCGAGATGTGCTCAAGGGGCCTGCTCAAGCCCGGCAATCTTATTATGACCTTCGGATTCGGCGCCGGGCTTACCTACGGAGGGAATCTCATCAGGTGGTAGCGTGCGGGTGAAAACCACCCGCGCCCCATCGAAATCTTCCATCAGAACCTGGCCCTGCCTGACCGGCAGGGCGATTCGAAGCCCGTACAACTCCGACAACAGCCGCTTCACGAGTCCCCGGCTTATGGCCGTGTCGGTTCTCACCGGGGCGCAGGGAAACTGCGCCGAATCGGTAGGGACCACGGCGGTGAGAATTCGTTTGGGCGCGCGCACCTCTTCGCTGCCGTAGGCTTCCCCGCGCACGCAGAGGTTCCCCGTGACCGTGACATCGCCCCGAAGGGATGTGGTGACGGTGAGCCGGCAGGCGAGAGGACAGGCGATGCAGACCAGCTCCACCCGCCCCGGTCGAATGGCATTGTCCGCGCTCACCTGATGGCCACCTCGATGACGCGCCCCGTGTCGGAATCGGGCTCTTGAATTGCCCCTGGTTCCAGGCCGAAGCGGATCATCTCCGAAGGCTGCACGTGGGCCAGCTTCTTCGTCCTGATTTTCTGCCCGCCAACGCGCAGCTCGAGAAGCGCGTCGTTCTTCACGACGAGCGATCGCAGGTAGAACACGTTCTGCCTGCCCGGTGCGCAGGCATTCGGAACGACGCAGCGGACGTTGGCCCCCGCGTTCACGGGGATCATCGGCTCTGGAGCCCCGCCCTCCAGGTAGACGGCGGCCCGTTCGGCGCATCGCCTCGCCTCCTCCGTGACGAAATCGACGAGGTCATGCACGTGCAGGACGTTCCCGCAGGCGAAGATGCCCCTCGCTCCCGTCATCAGGTCGGCGTCGACCCAGGGGCCCGCGGTGCCCTCGTTGATCGGCACGCCGGCGGCGCGCGACAGCTCGTTCTCGGGGATCAGGCCGACGGAGAGCAGAACGGTGTCGCAGGGGATGCGGAACTCGCGGTTCGGCGACGGATTGCCGTCCTCCAGGGGCGCCACCCGGACAGCCTCGACGCGGTCCCTTCCCTCGATCCGCGTCACCACGTGCCCGAGGTGCAGGGGAATGGAGTAGTCGTTCAGGCACTGCGCGATGTTTCGTGCGCTCCCCGATGGGTAGTCCTGGATCTCCACAACGGCGCGCACCGTGCAGCCAACGAACGTGAGCCGCCGCGCCATGATGAGGCCGATGTCCCCCGAACCCACGATCACCACGTTCTTCCCGGGCACGCAGCCCTCGATGTTCACCAGGCGCTGCGCGAGCCCCGCGGTGAGAACGCCGGCGGGCCGGGTGCCGGCGATGGCGACATTGCCCCTGTTGCGCTCGCGGCATCCCATGGCCAGCACGACGACGCGCGCGGAAAACCTCACGACACCGAGCGACCGGGACAGAACGGTGACGGAGCGGCCTTCGAGCTCCTCGCCGATCTCCGTCACCGTGGCATCGAGAAAGATCTCGATGCCGGCCGAGAGGGCGGGCCGGATGAAGCGCTCCGCGTATTCTGGTCCGGTAAGATCCTCGCCGAACTCGTGCAGGCCGAACCCGGTATGGATGCACTGCAGGAGGATGCCTCCCAGGAAGGGTTCCCGCTCCACCACGGCAACCGTGGCGCCGGACTCCCGGAGGCGCAGAGCCGCGGCCAGGCCGGCGCTTCCGCCGCCCACCACCACCGCGTCGATCGCGCGGCGGATCACGGGGGGCTCCCGATGCGGCCAAGCACGAGCTCGCTGCCCGGGCCGTGCTTCGTGATGCGCTCCAGGGGCAGACCCGTCTCCCGTGCCACCAGATGCATGATGCGGTACGTGCAGAAGCCTCCCTGGCACCGACCCATGCCGGCCCGCGTGTAGTACTTGATGCCGTCCAGCGTCGTGTGCCCCTTGCGGATCGCCTCCACGACCTCTGCTTCGGAGACCCCTTCGCAGCGGCATACCAGGTGCGCGTAGGCCGGATCGCGCGCCACCAGCCGGTCCAGCTCCCGCGGCGCGTGGTCCCGCGTGCGGTTCACGCGGGGGATGCCCGGCTGCCATTCGGTCTTCTCCCGGAGCTCCAGCCCGCCGGACTTCAGCAAGTCCTTCACGCGCTCCGCGATTGCCGGTGAGGCGGTAAGGCCGGGCGACTGAATGCCGGCAACCTGCACGAAGCAGGGCGCTGCGCGGGAGAGCTCGATCATGAAGTCATCGCCCGGCAGGGTGGGACGCAGCCCGGCGAAGGAGGTGATGATGTCCCGCTTCGAGATCCGCGGGACCATCTGGGAGGCAAGGCGGAACACGCGGTCAAGGTTTTCGGGAGTGGTGGTCGTGTCCTCCTTGTCCCCGCCCTCGTCCGCCGTGGGGCCGAGCATCACGGTGCCTTCCACGGTGGGAATCACGAGCACGCCCTTGGAGGTGCGCGCGGGGACCGGAAAGATCACGCGGGAGGGCGGCCCTGCCGAACCCTTGTCCAGGATGAACTCCTCGCCCTTTCGCGGCAGGATCGTGAACTGCTCGGCACCGAACATGGCCGAGACCCCGTCCGCGCGCAGCCCTGCCGCGTTCACCACCCAGCGCGCAGCAAGCTCCTCCCCCGCGGCGGAGACGATGCGCCACTCATCACCCTGCCGGTGCGCGCCGACTGCCTCCCAGCCGGTGAAAAGGCGGACGCCGTTGGCCGCGGCGGACTCGGCCAGCGCGAAGACGAATCGATACGGCTCGATGATGCCGCCCGAAGGGGCGAAAAGCCCGCCGACCACGTCGCGGCTGAGTGCCGGCTCCAGCGCGAGCAGCCGGTCCCGGCCCACGATCTGGATGTCCGGGGCGCCGTTCTCCACGCCCTGCGCGTAGAGGCGCTCGACGGTCTTCATCTCCTCCACGGAGAATGCAGCCACGACGATGCCGGCCCTGCGGAAGGGGAATCCCAGCTCGGCCTGCAGTCCGTCGAATGCGCGGTTTCCTTCTATCTCGAGGCGCGCCTTCAGTGAGGAGGGAGAGTGGTGGAAACCGGCGTGAATGATTCCCGAGTTGGCCTTGGAGACGCCGAAGGAAACATCCACGCAGCGCTCCAGGAGCGCGACGCGCAGCCGGTAGCGCGAGAGCCGCCGGGCGATCGCCGCGCCCGAGACGCCCGCGCCGATGATGGCGACGTCGTACACGGCGGGGATCAGGGCGTCCTGCGCACCCCGATGGCGGAATCGATCGGCAGGGTGAACGCGATGCCCCTTCCCTTCCCGTGGGCGCAGTCGAGGATCTTGTCAAGGACGTCCAGGACCTCGGGCGCCTGGGAATCGTCGACCACCGAGAAGATCATGTTGTTGCGGGGCCGGGCGGCGCGGAAGAGGCTGCGCATTCCCGCAAAAAGGGGCACGTCCTCGATGATGTGGCCCATGCCGACGGAGTCCACCACCGTGGCCCCGGTCACCCCCGTCTCGATGAGTCCCTCGAGGACCTCCTCGAGCTTCTCCGCGGAGTTCAGGACGATGAACAGGAGCTTCATCAGATCTTCGCCTCCTCCTGCTCGAACGCCTTCACCATGTCCTCGACGGTCGATGAGGCGGCGATCTTCTCGATGAACGCCGTGCTCTTGATGAGCCGCGCGATGCGGGCGAGCGCCTTGAGGTGGAGGCTGTGCTCCTGGCGGTTGCCCAGGAGGAGGAACACGACCTGCGTCGGCTTGCCGTCGAAGGAATCGAACTCCAGCCCACCGGGGGCCCGCGCGACGGCGATGATCAGGTCGGGGACCTCGTCGGTGAAGCAGTGGGGAATGGCGATGCCGTTGCCCACCGCCGTGCTCTGGATGTTTTCCCGCTCCATCAGCTTTGCATACACGTCCTTCTCGTCGCGCAGGTACCCATGTGAGGCCACAGCGTGCACGAGAGTCCGCAGCGCCTCCTCGCGGGTGCGGTCCTGGAGCGCGGGGAGGAAGCAGTCGGGGCGTATGTAGCGGGTGAGCTTCATTGCCATGGTGAACGCCGGAAGTAAATACCGACGGTGCGGCCGTGTCAACGAGAGCGATACACGTCCTGGACCAGGAGACAGTCGGCGAGGACCAGGGCGGTCATCGCTTCCAGAACCGGGACCGCCCGGGGAACGATGCAGGGGTCGTGGCGGCCGGTGATTTCCACCGTCACTTCCGCGCCGGCGGCGTCCACGGTCTTCTGCGGCCGGGAAATCGATGCCGGCGGTCTCATGGCGGCGCGGATGACGATCTCCATGCCGTTGGAAATTCCCCCGGCAATCCCGCCCGCATTGTTCGTGCGTGTCCGCATCCGGCCCTCGTCCATGTACGGCTCGTCGTTGTAACTGGAGCCCCGCATGCGGGCTGCCTCGAATCCTGCACCGATCTCGACGCCGCGCACGGCGCCCACGGAGAGGATGGCGTGGCCGAGGAGCGCTTCCAGCTTGTCGAAAACCGGGTCGCCGAGCCCCGGCGGGCAGCCCGTGGCCACCACTTCGACAATGCCGCCGACCGAGTCCCCATCTGCCTTGGCCTTTTCGATCTGCGCGATCATGAGAGGAGCCGCCTCAGGGTCGGGACACCGGGCAGGATTCTTCTCGATTTCTGCGGGATCCACCCGGACCGCGCGCACCCCGGCGATCTCGCGGGTGTATCCCAGGATCGACGCGCCGCGGGCGGCGAGAAGCTTCCGCGCAACCGCGCCTGCCGCCACGCGTGCCGCCGTCTCGCGGCCGGACGCCCGGCCGCTCCCCCGCCAGTCCCTGACACCGTACTTGGCGCCATACGTCCAGTCGGCGTGGCCGGGCCTGAAGAGGCTCTTCAGATTGTCGTAATCGCTGCTGCGCTTGTCCTCGTTGCGGATGAGCAGCGCGATGGGCGTGCCGGTGGTGAGCCCGTCGAAAACGCCCGAGAGGATTTCCACCCGGTCCTTTTCGGCGCGCGGGGAGGTGATGACGCTCTGGCCCGGTCTTCGCCGGTCCAGCTCCTTCTGGATGTCTTCCGCGGCAAGGGCGATGCCCGGGGGAGCTCCGTCCATCACGACCCCGATGCCGGGCCCGTGGCTCTCCCCGAATGTCGTGACGGTCAGGATCCGTCCGAACGTGCTGCCGGGCACCTGTCCTCCCTTCCTTCTCTCCTGACTACGTTCTCGTAATGAGGTGGGTCTTGATCGCGTCGACCCACTGCTCGGGATACAGCAGGCGGATGGCAACGCCATCCTGTTTCCCCGACGCATTGAGGAAGCGCACCACGATGCGGTGCCTTTGAAGATGGCTGCCCTCGCGCCCTTCCGATACCCCGATCCACGAGATCGAGGGCCCGGGGATGAACACCTCGCGGCGGCCGGTCCACGAGTGGAAATACAGGCCGCTGGAAAGGAGCATGAGAATCCCGACGGCCGGTGACGGCCGCCTCCCTTCCGCCGACCCGTCGTATCCGCTGACCCGGGCTCCCGCGGCGAGCAGGAGCGCGTTCTGGCCCAGGTCCCCCTGCACGTGCCGGAGCATGCGCCGGCGCGCGAAGGCGAAAGTCGCTGCGAGAGCCGCAATGACGATGCCGAGGCCCAGCCCGATCCACTCCAGCACCCTCCAGAGGTTTTCCATGAGTCCGTGGACAAAGTACAGAAAACGGTAGATGCCTGCAAGCGGAGAACGCGGCAGGCGTGCGCGGAAGGAGGGGGCACATCCATGGCGAGGTCGGACTTGACGGTCGCCCGCCCATCTCCCATCTTTGTGGAAGGCGCAGGAATGAAAAAGGCGCTGCTCGTCGCATCCATCGCGCTTGCGCTGGCCGCGTGCACTCGCGCGGAAAAGCCCGTTGCGGGGGCCGCCCCGGCAACACAGGGGCCGGCCTCCGTCAGCAGCACGATCGCTTCCTCTGCCCCCGCGCGGCCCCTCGAGGAGCGCGTCCTGTACTTCCCGGCCAGGGAGAGGGTCCTCACGAGCGGGGACAGCTCGGGCGACGACATGCACTGGCAGTCGCTCGGCATGTCCTTTCCCGCCC
>JBEKXR010000192.1:0-7257 GCA_049511935.1 Spirochaetia bacterium
AACCCCATTAGGGCGTTGCGGCAGAGCTTGGCCAGCGTGGTGTAGGCGAGGGCGGCCTTGGAATAGATCGCGCCCGTGGCCACGGCCTCGGCGGTGTTGTCCACCGCGAGCCCCGCCCAGATGCCAAAGAGCTTGTCGGACATCGACAGGAGCCTTCCGATGAGGGGGTAAACGACAAGGGCAGCGGCGCCGAAGACGAGGATGACGGCGATCGCATAGCCCGTCTCTTCCTTCTCCGCCTCGATGCTGGGCGAGGCGCCGATGATGGCCGACACGCCGCAGATCCCGACTCCGATCGAGAGAAGGCTGCCGAGCTTTTCCGGAAGCCGGAACCAACGGGCGAAGAGGCTGACGAATGCTATGGAGAAGAGGATTTCCACCACGACCATGGCAAGCCCGATTCCGCCCAGCCGGGCCACGTCGGTCACCAGGAAGCGCGCGCCCATGATCACGATGCCGACTTTCAGGAAGAACTCGTAGGCAGCGATACCTGGCGAAAAAAACGTCGGGAGCGGCACCAGGTTGCCGATGATCATGCCCCCGACGATGGCGATGATCACGTTGGAGGCGAGCGACCGCACCCAATTGATCACGATGACCGACTGAAGCCAGTCGGAAAGGACCTTGCCGCCGATGGCCAGGGCGAAGATCAGCGCGATTCCGGGGAGGAGCCGAACGGTTGCGTCGATGAATCTCTTCATCTCCTCCCCCTACCAGGGAATGGCGGGGAGGCCGGCAAGCACGAGGGCTGCGAGGGCGACACCCACGATGACGGTCCACCAGTCAAGCGAGAGCCACGGCCTCTTTTCCTTCGACTCGTTCATCGAGACCTCCTTGTGACGGGATTTTTTGCGCGTGGGGACCTCCCGTCAACAGGGAGAGCGGTTTTTGCGGGATTTTCGACGAGGAAGACGTGTATTTTGCAGGTGGAAGCGGCGTGCCGCCGAACATCTGAACGAAATATCCGGTTCGGTGTTTCAGCTCACGTGCCGGCGGGCGCGCACGTCGACGCGCTCATCGCGTCGGAACCGCAGCCATCTCTTCAGTCCCCTCTCGATGAGGACCATCATGTCATCGGCGAGCTCCAGTGACGTGGCGGCCCCCCCGTTGAGGGGCACGGCGGAAAAGATCGCGATCAGCATCCGCCGAGGGTCACGGAAGAGGCTCGTGCGGAACACGCCTTTGCGCGTTCCCTCGTCCAGGATCTCCCCCAGGAGCGATTCGATCCGTGCGAAGAGGCTGTTCCCCTCCTGGGTCCGCTCCTCCGCCCCGGGGTACATGAATCTCTTCTCTCGGGTGTAGATGCCGCGGAGGATCTCGTTGCTCCGCAGGCTGAGGATCGTGTAGCGGAACAGGGCTTTCAACCTGAAAAGCGGGGAACGGAGGCTGTTCACGTGCTTCTCGACGTCCCGCACGCCCCTCTGTTCGATGCCGTCCAGGATGTCCGTGTAGAAGGCTTCCTTGCTGGAGAAATAGGTGTAGAAGCTGCCCATCCCGAGGCCTGCGGAGGCCGTGATATCCTTGATGCTCACGTCACGGTAGCCGTGCTCGGCGAAGAGCCTTTCCCCGATCCTCAGGAGGGTGTCCCTTCGTTTGCGCCCCATGAACCTCCCCGCAAGGGAACCGGATACGCGCGTCAGATATTCGGTTTTCCCCGCCAATGTGAGTCCGCGTATGCGGGCTGAAAGGGACTTGGCCCCTGAAAATCCCGCTTTTTCCGCGTGCGCGCCCCGGGATGGTTGACCCGGGTACCTGAAAGCATTCTCTTTATTACTGAGAATATGGAAGCACCCCTGAAAAAGCAAGAGATGGCGGCCGATTATCTCCTCGAATGCCCTCTCTGCGGCGGCCGGTACGAGGACAGCCCCGGAGAGTTCCTGCTCTCCTGCCCCGAAGCGCACCCCCCTGCGCTCCTGCGCGCCATCTACAAGGTCAAGAGGTTCGTCACGCATCCCGAACATGTCGGGGTGTTCCGTTTCTTCGACTGGCTTCCGATCAGGAGGAAACTTCCCGGCGCGGCAGGGCCCGTGGCCTATCACAGCACGGCACTGGGTCCCTCCATTGGGCTGGAGAACCTGTTCATCATCTTCAACGGGTGGTGGCCCGAGAAGGGCGCGCTGATGGAGACCTGCACTTTCAAGGAGCTGGAAGCGCAGGCGGTGTGCGGGAGGATCGTGGACGGCTGGCGCTCCTCTCTTGTCGTCTCCTCGGCGGGCAATACGGCGCGTGCGTTTCACAACGCCTGTTCGCGCTACAAGGTGCCCGCGCTCCTGGTGGTTCCCGGCGCCAGCATGCCTCTCCTGTGGAGCACGGGAGAGTCCGACCCCGAGGTGCGGCTTGCGGTCCTCAACGGGGGGGCCGACTACGCGGATGCAATAGAGCTGGGAAACGGGATCGCCGCGACCGAAGGATACTACCCCGAAGGCGGCGCGCGCAATGCGGCCCGGCGGGACGGGATGGGAACCGCGCTGCTTGCGGCCGTCGAGGCTTCCGGCAGGATCCCCGACCATTATTTCCAGGCGGTGGGCAGCGGAACGGGCGCCATCGCCGCATGGGAGATGAACCTCAGGCTCCAGGAAGACAGCCGGTTCGGCCGCGGTAAGATGAGGCTGCACCTTTCCCAGAACGCGCCGTTCACGCCCATGACCGATGCCTGGGAAGCGGGTTCCCGAACCTTGTCTCCGGAGGCCGACGGGCGGAGGCTTTCGCGCTCCATTCGCGCGCCGGTGCTGGGGAACAGGAACCCCCCGTATTCGATCGCCGGCGGGGTGTACGACGCGCTCACCGATACCCGCGGCTCGATGTACCGGGTGACCAACTCCGAAGCGCGCACGGCAGGCCGCCTGTTCGACAAGCTCGAGGGATGCGATATTGATCCCGCGGCAGAGGTGGCATGCGCTTCTCTGATGCAGGCGATGCACAGGGGCAGGATCGGCAGGGGAGAGATGGTGGCACTGAATATCACCGGCGGCGGTCATCGCCGGCTGCGCCGCGATAGGCGCATCGCGTTCCTGAGGCCCCACGCCACGTTCACGCTGAAGGCCCTGCGCAAGGAAGGGCCCGCGCGGGGGATGGCGCTGCTGCGGGCTGCCCTTCTGTGAGCGACCTCTTCGACAAGTGTCGGACCGACGCAGGATATTTCGGCGCGTTCCGTGCCCGGAAGGACATGTACTTCTCGCAGCCCGTGCTCGAGGGACGGGTCGGCCCACGGATGAAGTTCCAGGGCAGGGACGTGATCGTGTGGGCGATCAATAATTACCTGGGCATCGCGGGACGAAGCGAGCTCGCCGCGGCGGCGTCAGGCGCGCTCGCCGCGCACGGCCCCAGCGCGCCGATGGGATCGCGGCTCCTGACGGGCAACACCGAAGAGCACATCGAGTTGGAGAGGCGCTTTGCCTCCTTCTGCCGGAAGCCCGGATCCATCGTGTTCAACTACGGTTACCTCGGTGTCCTGGGGACCGTTTCCGCCCTGGTGGGCCCGAACGACGTGGTGGTGATCGATTCCCTCTCCCACGCCTCGATGATCGATGCAACGGTGCTGGCCTCCGCGGGGCGGCGGTTCCGTCCTTTCAAGCACAACGACATGGAGGACCTGGAGTCGCACCTCCGTGGCGCGCAGAAGGATCGCAAGGGCGGTATCCTCGTCATCACCGAGGGCGTCTTCGGGATGAAGGGAAATCTCGCGAAGCTGCCTGAGATCTGCCGGCTGAAGGAGAAGTACGGCGCGCGGCTGTTCGTGGACGATGCGCACGGTTTCGGGGTCATGGGCGCCGGAGGCCGGGGTACCGGAGAACACCTCGGCGTTCAGGCGGGCATCGACCTGTACTTCGGCACGTTCGCCAAGGCCTTTGCCGCCATCGGCGGGGTGACTGCGGGTGAGACCGACGTGGTGGAATGGGTCCGCTACAACGCGCGGACGAACGTTTTCGCCAAGGCGCTCCCGCTCGTCTACGTCCGGACCGTGGAGAAAGCCCTTTCAATAGTAGAATCCGAGCCCCAGCTTCGCGAGCGGATGTGGGACATCACGCGCCGGCTCCAGGCGGGGCTGGTGAACCTGGGCTACGACATCGGGGACACCGAGTCCCCCATCACCCCCGTCTACGTGATAGCCGGCGACGAGAAGACGGCCATGTCGATGATCGTGATGCTGCGTGAGCAGTTCGGCGTGTTCGTCTCCGCGGTCATGTATCCCGTGGTGCCCCGAGGCGTGATCCTCTTCCGCATGATCCCCACCGCGGCCCACTCCGAGGAGGACGTGGACCGAACCGTGGAAGCGTTCGGGAAGATGCGTGACGCGCTGAAGCTCGACCTGTCCACCAAACCGTCCCAGCTGAACCGGTAGCCGTTCTGCAGCTCACGCGACGAGCTCAGGAGCCCTGCAAGACTGTGTCCTCAGTCTCTGGCAAATCCTCCGATTTGGAGCTATAGCTGAAGTAGCTGTTCCAGGAGGCGCCGCATCGAGTTTGTGGAGCCTGCTTTTCCTTTTTTTGTCGGGACCGAGGCCGCTGTCAGGACGAAGCTGTTCCGGGTGTTCTTCGTGCAGCAGGGAGCGCTCCGGATTCAGACTGAGAGCAGGGTCATGACGCTGTCTGCCGGCACTTTTCTCCTCGTCCCACCGGGCCGCTACTGCCGGCTCGTGAAGGGGCAGGACGCAGCGGTTCGGACGTTCGCCTTCAGCAGGTCGCTCGTCGATCCCCTGACCCTGGAACCTTCCGTCAACCTCATGGTCGAAGCAATGAGCGAATCGGAGCCGCAGGCATCCCGCCTTTCTCCCACCGAGCTCGAACAAGCGGATTTTCTGTTCTCTTCACTGGCGAAGGAAGTGCAGCAGAAAGGGACGGGCTACCAGACCATGGTCCGTCTGAAGCTCATGGAGGTCCTGCTCCTGCTTTCCCGCGGGCGGTGCGGAGGAGAGGGTGCGGACCTGCGCGCTCCGGTCAGGTTTCATCCCGAGGAAGCGATGCAGCATATCCGCGAGCGGTGTGCCGACCCGCTCTCCCTTTCAGAGATCGCATCGCGCTACGAGCTCAATCCCAGCTACTTCTCTCGTCTCTTTCACCGGCACGCCGGCATACCCCTGGTGGAGTTCATCAACAGGGCGCGGATCCAGAAGAGCTGCCGGCTCCTGAAGCGGTCGGATGCGAGCATCGTTGAGATCGCGGTGGCCGTGGGCTACAACAACCTTTCGCACTTCAACCGGTGCTTTCGACGTCTCATGGGAGTGAGCCCCCGGGAGTACCGCACCAAGACCCGGAAGTAAGAAGAATACCTGTTTTTCTACGTCCGCGTGCCAGATTTCAGCCTCCGCACCGGCCATACTTTGCCCATGGAGGATGTCCCATGGAAAGTCAGAGAAGCCTCTTCGAAAGGATCACGATCCCGACGCGTGTCGTCGTGAACCGCCTCGAGCTCACCACGACTGCGCTTGCGGAAACTCTTGCAAAGGGCGAGCTTGCCCCGGCAGGCGAGAGCACCTGCGAGCTGGAGGCAGGCGGCCAGATCATTGCCTCTGGGAAGATCGTAAGGAGGCGCGGCAGGTACTTTTTCAAGGTTCTCGAATCGGCGGAGGAGGGAAAGAAATGAAACTGGGAAGCGTGCAGCAGGTGAAGGTCCCCGCGCAGGTCGTGCTGGGCACTACCGATCTCAGCCTGGGCGAGCTGGCTTCACTGGGGGAGGGCAGCATCATCGAACTGAAGCAGCTCGCCGGGGAACCCGTCGACCTTGTTGTGGCTGGGGAAATCGTGGCCAGGGGAGAGGTCGTGGTGATCGATGAGAACTTCGGCTTCCGTCTTACGCAGTTCATCGAATCGGGGAGGTGAGTATGGAGCCGGATGACATTGCGGTTTCCGAAGCCGCCGAAGCGCCGACGGCACAGGCGATCCAGCGCAGGATCAAGAGGTACGACTTCACCAGGCCCGATAAGTTCTCCAAGGACCAGATTCTCACGATGGCCATTATGCATGAGACATATGCCCGTCACACGACGACGGCGCTCTCCGCGTTGCTGCGGAGCCTCGCCCACGTGCACGTGGCCTCGGTGGACCAGCTTACCTACGAGGAGTTCATCCGCTCCATCCCGAACCCCTGCACGATGGCCATCGTCTCCATGGAACCGTTGAAGGGGTCCGCTGTCCTGGAAATCGACCCCGCACTCAGCTCCTCCATAATAGACAGGTTGTTCGGGGGACAAGGCAGGGCGGCGACGCTCACGCGGGAGCTTACCGACATCGAATCTTCTGCCATGGAGTCGATCATCGCGCGCATTCTCGGCAATCTGCGGGAGGCGTGGTCGGCGGTCACGGATCTTCGGCCGCGGCTCGCCGGCCTCGAGACCAATCCGCTATTCGCGCAAATCGTGCCGCCCTCGGAGATGATCGTGCTCGTCACCATGGAAGGAAAGATCGGGGACGCGGAGGGGATGATCAACTTCTGCATCCCCTACCTGACCATCGAGCCTATCATTCCCCGGCTGTCTCGGCAGTACATCTGGTCACACCTGCGCTCCAGGCAGCGGGAAGGTCGGTTCCCGGCAGTCTCCTCACTCCCTGTGATGGCCGAGATCAGCTACGAAGGGGAACGGCTCGCGCTCAGCGCACTGTCGCACCTGAAAAGGGGGGCGTTGATCGGCATGCCCCGGTACGGCGAAGGCATCGCGTTCCTGCAGGCAGGTGGTGCCCCCTTCCTGCAGCTCAGCGCGCAACGCTCGCGGGACGCGCGCCGTGCCACGTACGCCTTGACCGAGCACCGTTTGGGAAAGGACCTGGATATCCTGGGAGCGGTCGGCAAAGCGACGAAGGAGAAGAAGGAGGACACGCTCCAGGACGCTCTTCGTTCATTTTCCGCGGAGGTGGGTGCAGCCATGAAATCCATCGAGGGCAAGATCACCGACCTGTCACACAAGCAGGAGGAGCTCGCGGACCAGCTCATCTTTGAATCTCCCGACAGGGAGATCGCTTCCGGCGGGCACAAGGCAGGGCAGAAGCGGGCCTTCAGCTCCTCCACCGTCTCCGACTGTGCCGTTCTGGCAACCTTCATCGGCCAGGAGCATCCGCAGCTCATCGCCATGGTGATCTCGCATCTCGAGCCGGGGCTGGCGGCATGCGTGCTCGAAAAGATCCCGGAGAATCTGCGGACGGATATCATGGAAAGGATCTGCACGATTGACAGGATCTCCCCCGAGGTGCTCCGCGACGTGGAGCGCGTCCTGGAACAGATGCTTTCCGTCCTCTCCTCACAGGAGTACGCGGCAGTCGGCGG
>JBEKXR010000193.1:0-7207 GCA_049511935.1 Spirochaetia bacterium
GGACAGGGCCCGCAGCCTGCGGCGCGTGCCCGTCGTGGCCGGGATCTGGCCGCTCGTGAGCCTTCGGGATGGCGGAGTTCATGAAAAACGAGGTCCCGAGCGTCTACGTACCTGACGCGGTGATCGAGCGGATGTCGAAATGCGACAGCAAGGAGTCGGCATTGGAGGAGGGAACACCTATCGCTCGTGAATTGCTGGAGGCGCTGAGGGGCGCCATCGACGGCGTCCAGCTCTCAACGCCCCTTGGTGAGATAGAATACGCGATGACAATCCTGGGCCGATAGAGGAGCTCCCCAGGCTCTCGCTGTCTCGCTTCGCGAGCCAGCTGCCGCTCTGTGGCCCCTTTCGCGCGGCTTTCAGCCGCGCATGACGAGTGTATCCGTCCAGTCCAGGCCCTTCTCGATGACCGCGACCATCTCGTCGATCTGCGGGCGGCTGATCGTCAGCGGCGGCGAGATGAAGATGTAATCCCAGTTGCTGTACAGGTACAGGCCGTTGTCCATGAATATCTTGCCCAGCTGCGCTGAGACGTTTCGAATTGAGTCGTTGTACCCGGCCATGGGCGCCTTGGTCTTCTTGTCTGATACCAGCTCGATGCAGGCCCACAGTCCCTTGCATCGTGTGTCGCCGACAGACGGATGCTTCCCCTCCAGTGCCTTGAGCTTGCCGGCGAGGTACTCGCCGTCCTTCGCCGCCTTGTCGATCAGGTTTTCCTTCTTGTAGACCTCGATGTTGGCGATTCCGCAGGCGCACGCCAGCGCGTGGCCGCAGTAGGTGAGACCGGAGGTGAACTTGCGCTCCTGGAAGTAATCCCAGATCTTCTTGCTCCAGATCGTGGCGCCAAGCTGCACGTAGCCGGAGGTGATGCCCTTCGCGGTAGAAATGATGTCCGGCACGATATCGAAGTGATCGATGCCGAACCACTTGCCCGACCTGCCCCACGCCGCCATGACCTCGTCCGAGATGAGGAGGATGCCGTTCTCATCGCAGAGCTGGCGGAGGCCCTTCATGTAGCTCTTCGGCGGAATGATGATGCCGTTTGTGCCCACGATAGGCTCCACGATGATCGCGGCAACCGACTTCGGGTTGTCGTACATCAACTGCTCTTTGAGCACGGCAAGGGACCTCTGGCCGCACTCCTCGGGATCTGTGGTACCGAAAGGGCACCGGTAGGGGTACGGCCCGAAGAAGTGCACGACGCCCGGGATGCCCGGCTCGGCCGGCCACCGGCGGGGATCACCAGTGAGCGTGATCGCACCGGCCGTGGCGCCGTGGTAGCTCTTCCACGCCGCGTAGACCTTCTGCCGGCCCGTGAACCACCGGGCAGACTTGATGGCGTTCTCGTTCGCCTCCGCTCCGCCGTTTGTGAACAGCACGTAGTCCAGGTCCCCCGGGGTCACCTCCGCCACCATTGAGGCGAGCTTCGCCTTGGCCTCGGTGCCGAACCCCGGGGAAACAAAACACAGCTTCTCCATCTGCGCTTTCATTGCGTCCAGCACGTGGCGGTTGCCGTGCCCGAGGTTGATGTTCAGGAGGCCCGAGCACCCGTCGACGATTTTTCGGCCATCCGTGTCGTACATGTAGATGCCCTCGGCGTGGTCGATCACCGTGGGCTTCCAGCCGCCCTGCTGCTTCCAGCTGTAGATGACGTGTTCGCGGTCGAGGGCCTGCAGTTCCTGGGTGTTCATCTCTTCTCCTGTTGCTCGTTGGCCGTCTTCAGAAGGCAGTGCAGAAGCACGTTCGCCCCGGCCTCGCAATCCGACCACGCCGTGTTCTCAACCTCGACGTGGCTGCGCCCGCCGATGCTCGGCACGAAGATCATGGCGGTCGGGCAGACCTGGTTCATGTAGCTGGCGTCATGGCCCGCCCCGCTTACCATGTGGAGGTGGGAATATCCCAATTCCTTTGCCGTGTCCAGCACCCGCTGGACCAATTTCTCGTTGAAGGGCGCATGCGCGACGCGCCAGGTTTCTTCAATTCTCATGGGGGTTCCCCGACGGGCGGCGATCTCGTGGAAGTCCTTCTTCAGCACGTCCCACGCCTCCACCGCGTGCCCGTCGTCCCAGGACCTGATGTCCACGGTGAAATGCACCTTGTCCGGGATGATGTTGCGGGAGTTGGGGTAGTTCTGGATCTCACCGACGGTCGCGACCATGTTTCCCTTCATGCGGTCGGGGAGCGTATTCACGGTAAGAATCATCTCGGCGGCCGCGCACAGCGCATCGTGCCGTCCTTCCATCGGAGTCGGCCCGACCTGGTTCGCCTCTCCCTCGAGGTACACGTCGTACCAGTGCAGGCACAGGATCCCCTTCGGCGCCCCGATCGTCTTCCGCTGTCGTTCGAGCATCGGGCCCTGCTCGATGTGGAGCTCGTAGTACGCGTATGCCGGCCACTTTTTCGCGGGCACCGTGCCCTTGTAGCCGATGCGCGCCAGCTCGTCTCCCTGCTTTTTCCCGTCCTTGTCGGTCCGGGCATAGACCCAGTCCCGTTCCAGGGCGCCCGCCCAGACGCCGCTGGCCACCATGGCGGGCGCGAACCGGGAGCCTTCCTCGTTCGTCCAGTCGACGATGACAAGCGGCCGCTCGGTCTGCACCTTGTTCTCATGCAGTGTCCGCATCACTTCCAGGGTTCCCATGACGCCGAGGATCCCGTCGAATCGCCCGCCCCGGGGCTGGGAATCGATGTGGGATCCGCTCATCACGGGCGGGATGCTGTCGTTCTTCCCCTTGCGACGGCCGAAGATCGAGCCCATCTCGTCGATGGTCACCTCCAGGTCGATCTCCTTCAGCCATTTCACGAACAGGTCGCGCGCACGACGGTCCTCGTCCGAGAGGGCCAGGCGCTGCACGCCTCCGGCCGGCGTGGCGCCGATCTTCGCCATTTCCTCCAGGCTCGCGCGCAGGCGTGCTCCATTGATCCGAAGCTTCGAAGTGTCCACGAGCAGTCCTCCTTGGATCACCGCGCGGAGCGCGGTATGTAGGCCCGTGCCTGCCGGTGCCAGTTGTGTCAACGCGGTTCAATTTCCTAGAACGCGGCCAGAGGCGCCCTCTTTACGAACCGGCCCGCGCCGGCGGCGCCGACGAACTTCATCTGGTCCCCGCTCCACTCCGCGACCTTGCGCCCACGCGAGTACACGATCTGCGGCATGCCGGTCATTTCCCAGCCCTCCCAGGGCGTGTAGTCGACGTTCTGGTGGAGCTTCTTCTGCGTGATGGTGAACTTCCTCTTCGGGTCGAAGACCACGAGGTCGGCATCCTTGCCCGCCGCGACTGCGCCCTTGTTCGAGAGGCCGAACATGCGCGCGGTGCTGGTGGAAAGGACATCCACCATGCGTTCCCGCGTGATCCTCCCCTTCACCACTCCCTCGGTGTGGATGAGCATGAGCATCGTCTCGATGCCGGGTGCGCCGTTGGGGATCTTCTTGTAGTCGTCCTTGCCGTTCATGTCCTTCTGGCCCTTGAAGTTGAACGGGCAGTGGTCGGTTCCCACCGTCTGCACGTCCCCGTCACGAAGGCCCAGCCACATCTCGTCCAGGCTCTCCTGGGGCCGCAGGGGAGGTGACATCACGTACTTCGCGCCGTTCCAATCCGGCTCGTTGTAGCGGTCCTCGGTGAGCGTGAGATACTGCGGGCAGGTCTCCGCATGGACCCGAAGGCCTCGGTCCCTGGCCTGCCTGATCTTCCAGAGGCCGCGGCTCGACGAGAGATGCACGACGTAGATCCTGCTGCCGGTGAACTCGACAGCTTTCGTGCATCGATCCACCGCCTCCTCCTCGGCGAGGATGGCGTGCGCCTTCGCATGCTGCATCGGTCCCATCTGGCCGGTGGCGGCGAACTGCTCGTTCAGCCTGCGGATCATGTCGAAGCTCTCCGCGTGCACCTGCACGAGTCCTCCGTGGGTCTTGGTTTCCTCCAGGAGCCGGATCATCGCGTAGTCGTCCACACGGAAATCGTAAAACAGGAATATCTTGAAGCTCGGGGTTCCGTAGTCGTGGATTGCCTTCTTCACCTCGTCGATGACATCCGGCCGCGCGTCCGTGACGCCCGGGTGGATGCTGTAGTCCACCACGGTCTTGCCGTCAGCCTTGCCCTTCTGCCGGTCCACGGCGTCCCGCAGGGATTCGCCCTTGCCCTGGAGGCTGAAATCGACGATGCAGGTCGTCCCGCCGCAGGCCGCGGCCACGGAGCCCGTCTTCCAGTCGTCCGCCGACGTGGTGCCCATGAAAGGCATGTCGATATGCGTGTGAGGATCGATCGCACCGGGGAGGATGTACTTTCCAGCTGCGTCGACGGTCTCGTCGGCTTTCAGCGCGAGGCCGGAACCCACCGACTTGATGGTCTCCCCTTCTATGAACACGTCTGCGACGTACGACCCGGTCGACGTGACGACAAGCCCGTTCTTCAGCAGCACACTCATGTTCGTCCTCCTCCGATTCTCGATGTCACCGTTTCATGTCAGAGGCATGCTGGGGATCTTCACCTGCCGCTCCATGGCCTTGTCCATGATCGCGGTCGGACGCCGGGCCCAGCCCTTGGGCATTTCCTTGTGGGTGATGAGCCCCGGCACGGGGCAGATGAAGCTGCAGATCATGCAGCTGAGGCACTTCTCCTCGACCAGCTTCGGCCGGCGCGTTGCCTCGTCCCACTCCAGTGCCTGACCGCCGGCATCGCGGCAGACGATGTAGCACTGTCCGCAGCCGACGCAGCGATCGTTGTCGTAGACCGCGATTCCCTGGCGCTCCAGATCGAAGTGATCGGTCGATTTGAGGTTGGGCAGGGCCTTGCCGATCAGGTCCTCGGCCCTGGTGATTCCCCGGGCGCTCATGTAATCGCTCAGTCCCTCGATCATGTCCTGGACGATGCGGTAGCCGTACTTGATGATGCCGGTGGTCACCTGCACCGTGGTCGCGCCCACCAGGAGGTATTCCAGCGCGTCGATCCACGTCTCCACTCCCCCCATGGCCGAGAGAGGGAGACCGAGCTCGGCGCACTGCGCCATCTCCGCGATGAAGTGCAGCGCGATGGGCTTTATCGCCGCCCCGGAGTACCCGCTCATCGCGCCCACGCCGAAGACGTTCGGCTTCGCCACCCAGTCTCCCAGCCCGATCTCGGAGATGGCCCTGAACGTGTTCACCGCCGAGATCCCGTCCGCGCCCCCTTTCTTCGCAAACAGGGCGGGCTCGGTCATGTCGGTGATGTTCGGGGTCATCTTGGCGAGCACGGGCAGGCTCACGGCGTTTTTCACCGTTGCCGTGAATTTCTCCAGCAGGTGGTTTGCCTGGCCCACCTTGTGTCCCGAGCCTTCCACGGTCATGTGGGGGCACGAGAAGTTCAGCTCCAGCATGTCCGCGCCGTTGTCCGCGGCAGCCTTCGCAAGGTACGCCCACTCGTTGTTGGAAAAGCCCATGATGCTGGCGATGAGGGGGTGATCAGGATACTTCTTCTTGAGGTAGAGGAAATCCGCGAGGTTGTCCTTCAGCGGTCGGTCGGATATCTGCTCGACGTTCTGCAGGCCGACAAGCTGCTTGGCCTCGTAGTGGTAGGCGTTCATACGGGGCGAGGGATGGATGATGGGGATCCGGTCGGAGTTCAAGGTCTTGTAGCAGACCCCTCCCCATCCCTGCTCGTATGCCTTCTCCACCATCTCCGCGCTGTTGGAAACCGGCGAGGAGGAAAGGAGAAAGGGGTTGGGGAACTTCACCCCGCAGAAACTCACCGAAAGATCGAGCCTGGTGTCTTTTGCCATTGCGGTGCCCTCCTTCAGGCCAGCGCCGCCCGGATTGCCCGGGCCGCCCGCTTGCCGTCCTGCACGGCTTCCACGACGAGGCCTGCGCCCCGCGCGATATCCCCCCCGGCGTACACGAATGCCGCCGAGGTCTTTCCTGACGTCTGGTCCGTGATGACCAGCCCGGCCTTGTCCGTTTTCACGAGCCCCGACCAGTCGGCCGCGTCAGGCCTGTTGCCTATCGCCTCGATGGCAAGCTGGGCCTCGAGCGTCCACTCGGATCCCTTGATCGTCTCCGGTTTCCGTCGGCCGGATGCGTCCGGGTCACCGAGACGGGTTCGGACGAGGTTCACGCCCGTGAGCCGTTTCCCGCCATCTGCCGAGTAACCGACGGGCTGGTTCAGCATGAGGAAGTGCACGCCGAGACGAAGCGCGGCGAGGCGCTCGTCCTCCTCGGCGGGCATCTGGGCGAAAGACCTGCGGTACACCAGGTACGCGTCCCGCGCGCCGAGCTTCGCAGCCGATTCCACGCAATCCATGGCGACGCTGCCGCCGCCGATGACTGCGACGACCTTGCCTTCGACCTGCCGCCCGATCTCGGCGAAACGCTCCTGTCTCATCAGGGCGAGGAAGTCCACCGAAGTGAGCACGCCATCCACCTTCTCCCCGCCGGGAATTCTCTCCGCGGCCCAGAGACCCGGGCCGAGGAAGACCGCCTTGAAGCCCTGCTGCAGGAGCTTCCGCGCTCCTGCGCTCCCGTCCACGCGCGTGCCGCAGACGAACTGGACCCCGAGGTGCTCGAGGTCGGCCATCTCGCGGGAGAGAAAGGCCTTGTCGAACCGGTAGGCCGGCACGCCGTAGCGGATCACTCCGCCCGGCTCCGCGCGCTCCTCGAACACGGTGACGTCAAATCCTTCCCGAGCGAGCTCAGCCGCGCAGGAAAGCCCCGCGGGGCCCGAGCCGACGACCGCGATCTTCCCCCGGTTCTTCATGGGCGCCGAAAAAGGCTGGAACCCGATCTTCCACCCGTGTTCGACCAGCGCGCGCTGAATCTTGCCGATCTCCACGGGCCGACTGATGCCGGTCGCGCTGCATTCCTTTTCGCAGAGCCGCGGAGTCGGACAGAGCACGCCGCACGCGCCTCCGAGGATGTTGTTGGTCTTGATCGTGCGGATCGCCCCCGTGACGTTGTGGAGACGAAGCTTGCGGATGAACGTCCCGGGGTCGGTCTCCGCGGGGCAGCCCTTCGAACAGGGGGGATCGATGCAGAGCAGGCAGCGGTCCGCCTCGGCAATCGCCTGGGCGAGGTCGAAACCTTTTGTCATCGTCTGGAAGAGCGCGGCGTTGCTCATGCAAGACCCTCCTTTTGAAAAAAAGCTTTCTCCCGCCGGCCGTTCATGCGCGGTGCAAGGTCCGGCTGTGGAATGACGTTTCTCAATGGTTGAAGTGCGCTCGCACGTTGCACCGGAAAACACCTCGGCCC
>JBEKXR010000194.1:0-7183 GCA_049511935.1 Spirochaetia bacterium
CCACAGTTTCATCTTCTCCCGAGAAATGGCCCAGCCATTCCGCGGCGGCTTGAATCCCTTGTACTCATACATAAGATTTGGTCTAGGAGAGGGACTGGATAGATCGGCGATCCGGTATCTTCGCCCTTGCTCATCGATGAAGCGGCAGAATTTCTTGACGTAATCGGCATACCCATCGGCATCGGAATTGAACTGAGAGTTGAAAGTGTTGTTAGAAGTCTTCGAGTAGAATAGCAGGATATCCGTTGAATTGCCGAAGCGATTTGATTTATGAGTTGTTTCCCCCCGGCCAGTCTTTCTCTTCCAAACGATCCGATTCCTGAAGTTGCTTGCGCCATATATGGTATCGAGAAGGATCTTTAGATAGTGACTCGAGTTAGGATCGCAATGTAGGTAAATCGACCCTGTCGATTTCAGCACCCTGTGCAGTTCGACAAGACGAGGCGCCATCATCGCCAGATAGGCCATGATATCGTTCTCACCTAGAAAGGATCGAAGACCCTGCATTGCAATTGATATCTGGCCGCCGCCTTCGACAATCTCTCGAGCTCCCAAATCCCAGCGCCACGTATCTTCGAATGCCTTGATCTGAGAAGACAAGGGCAGAGACCAGGTCCCATTTCCCGCCGAGGAACGCGTCCGTGGAGTAGCCTAGGGGCACGCGCATCGGCTTCCCCACAGAGAGGAGCCGCCGCGTCTTCGGAGAGATGATCAGGAAAACGGAAGAAATGAGTGAGATATATTTTCCATGTATCGGGTATTTGAGTAGTCGAAGATGAGACAAACTTTCAGTACACAGAAGGGAACAGTACGCCCTGGGCAGGGGGCAAGCACGACAAATCGGGGTGCCGTGACCCGTGGACCTCTTCAGTTGGTCAGGAGTTTCCCACGGACGCAGCCGACTTGAGAGAGCGGATGTACCCGGACTCCTCGTGCTTCCACCGCCGGTTGAGAGCGTTCGCGTACATCCCAATGAAGAATCCCAACCGGCGGCCGCGCGCGAGCCTGCGTGCGATCTGCACCGGGGAATAGAAGCAGGCGTGCGCGTCGATCTGCGCTTTCTGGAGTGTCCACGGCGAGAAACCGACAGGCCTGAACTTTACATGGTGCCCGTCAAATGTGTCCCAGCGACGATCGAGGATCCTGCCTTGCTTCTCGAGTGACCTGTACAGCTCGGTTCCTGGAAGCGGAGTCAGGATCAGGAATTGCGCGGAGTCGATCTTTTCCGAAAGCGCGAATGAGACGGTGGAACGCACGCTCTCCGGGGTGTCCGAGTCGAACCCCATGACAAACATCCCGTGAATATGGATCTTTCTCCTCCGCAGCTCCCCGATGGCATTCCTCATTTCCTCAACGGAGAGATTTTTCTTCATTTCCTTCAGGGCCCCGGGGTTGACCGATTCGAACCCGATGTAGAGCGCGATGCAGCCTGCCTCCACCATCAGGTCCAGCAGCTCCGAGTCCTTCGCGATGTCCGCGCGCACCTGGGTGGTCCACTTGAATCCGAGCCTTTGCGCGATCATCTCGCGCAGGAGCTGCTTGGCGAGCACACTGTTCACGGCGAAATTGTCGTCATAGAAGAAGGGCTGACGCTGCGCGGGATCGTAGTGAGAAAGCTCCTCGATGACGTTCTGCGTGCTGCGGCGTCTGTAATGACGGCCGAACATCTGCGTGACCGAGCAGAAGGTGCAATCGTACGGGCATCCCCGTGATGTCTGTACGGGAAGAAGAGCCCGCGCCACACCTCCGGTCACCCCCCTCCCTCTCCCCGAGTCCAGGAGCGAAAAATCCGGGAACGGCAGGGTGTCCAGGTCCTCCACGGGCGCCGCGGGAGCGTTCTGCCGCACGACCCCGTTCTCCATCCAGGCGAGTCCCGGCACGTCCGCAAGGTCACCGTCTCCTTCCAGCGCTCGTACCAGCCGCGGAAGCCCGGTTTCCCCTTCCCCTGCAATGACGAAGTCCGCGTGCCTGAGCGACTCTTCCGGCAAACAGGTGGCATGGGGTCCTCCCATTACCACGGGAATGTGACGTGCCCGGAAATGGTCCGCGATGCGGTACGAGCTGGTCGCTGTAGGGGTAATCGTCGAGATCCCCACGAGGTCGGCCTGAATGCCGCGCGAAAGCACGTCTTCCGCCTTCAGGAAGTAGGCCGTCGATTCCTTGCCGATGCTCTTCAGGATCGTTGCGAGGAGCACGCTCCCGAGTCGTGGCAGCTCGAATTTTGAAAAGATGTGAAGGTGATCATTCTGGGGCTCGATCATCGCGATGCGTCCCACCATTCAGTCACCCTGCCTTTCCCCGGCGGCATCGGGGTCGCCTTCCGGCCCGGCACGTATTATCGCACCGCCACAGGTGGAGAGCAATGCTTTTCCAGGAGAATCGCCTCTATCGGGGGTATTCTTGCCGATCAGACTCGTCTTTATGCCAGGCTTGGCCGCTGGCGAAGCTGGCGGGTGGCCTCCCTGAGGGTGAGCAGGCATTTCTCCCGCTCGTCCCAGACTTTCAGTCGTACCGATTTCAGGCTGGGCCACAGGAGGAGGGGATCGGGAAGCTGCAGTTGGGGTGTCGCGTTCAGAGCGGCCTGCAGGTTGTAATTGGGGATCCGCGGCCGGAGGTGATGGACATGATGAAACCCGATGTTGCCTGAAATCCACTGGAGCACTCTCGGCAGCTTGTAGTATGAAGCTCCCCGCATTGCAGCGTCCATGGATTCCCATTCCTCCGTCCGCGCCCAGTAGGAGGGGTCGAACTGGTGCTGGACGTAGAAGAGCCACACTCCCGCCGCTCCGCCCAGGAACATGATGGGCATCTGGATCAGGAGGTAGGCCTTGATCCCGATGGTGAGGCTCGCCGCGACAACGATTCCCGCGATCACCGCATTCACGAGTACGACGCTCAGAACCTGCTTCCGATTGGCCCCGCGGGGGGGCAGCCGTTGAATGATGACGAACGAGAAGAAAGGACCCAGGCCGAACATGACGAACGGATTGCGGAACAACCTGTACTGCAGACGCCTCAATGGCGTGCAGGCAGCATACTCGTCGACCGTCATGGTCCAGACGTCACCAACGCCCCGCCTGTCCAGGTTTCCTGACGTCGAGTGGTGAATGCCATGGGAGAAGCGCCAGCTCGAGAAGCACGAGAAGGTGAACAGTCCCAGGAAGTTCCCGATTATCTTCTGCCCGATCGGGGAGGCCACGAAGGATCCATGCCCGCAATCGTGGAAAAAGATGAAGATCCGCACGAGCAGGGCGCTTGCCGGCACGGCGAGAAGAAAAGTGATCCAGTAGGGCAACTTCCATGACATCGTCAGGTACATGAGGATGAGCAGAGCCGCATAGGGGAGCAGCGTGTTGAGAAGCTGCCAGGCGACCTTGAGGGCACTGGTCCGCTCGAATCGTTTCAGGTCCGCGACCCAGGCGGGTTTCTCCTTCACTGGCTTCGCAGAGGATTCAGGAGGTGCCGACGCGCCCCGAGCCTTTTCCGGTTTACCTGCAAGCATTTTCGTTTCTCCTCCGGAGCGCTGCATGAAACGCGTCGACAGGGCAAATATAGTCCTTTTCCTGATGGGGGACAGCAAAAACACCCTGTGACGCGCGAACTTGGCTGATAGACTCGGTCGTGAAACTGTCTGCAGTGCGGCCCGGCGCTCGATTGCCCGACCGGAACTGCCGGGGAGACCGCTTGACTTTCGTCGCAGAAACGTGCACTGTTGCAAGGGTGATGACAAGAGGGCTTCAAGAAAGCCCGACCATTCGGACCTTTCCGATCCTACCCCCCGAAGGAACACCCGACCGGACAGCGGTATCCCACGAAGATCCTGCAAAGTTCCGCTCCTTGGATGGTACGAAGAAAAGGGCGAAGATGCTTTCCACTCCAAGGAGGAGTACATGAACAAGAAACTGTATGTCGGCGGCCTTTCGTATACCGTCACGGACTCGCAGCTGCAGCAGCTGTTCGCGAGCCACGGGACGGTGGAATCCGCGAAGGTCGTGATGGACCGGGACACCGACCGCTCACGCGGCTTCGGTTTCGTCGAGATGGGGACCCAGGAAGAGGCCGAGAAGGCCATCGCGGCCCTCAACGGGTCGCAGCACGAGGGCAGAAGCCTTACGGTCAACCTCTCCAAGCCCCGCGAGGATCGTCCCGCTCGGAGCGGCGGCGGATATCGCGACCGTTAGGAGCGATTTCAGGAACCCAAGTGGGGGGCAGGTCGTCCCCCCTTTTTTTGTCCCCTTGCAGACGCGTCTTGACTCCTCTTTTTTTATCTGTTACATTACGTCACGTACGTGCTGATTCATGCGGACAGGGGGTGCCGGCGTATGGCAGAGAAGAGCGATCCGAGGACGGCGCAGGAGGCGCTTCTCGCGGAGCTGGAGGGAATCCGGGATATCTACAGGCTTGACGTCAGGCAGTTCATCGAGTTTGTCAGGCGGAGAAAGCTCCACTTCGTGGCAGGCTTCAAGCAGTACGCCCGGTGGCTGGAAGAGGAGCACGAAGGCAAGCGCTACTCGCCGGCGACGGTGAACAGGAAGATTGCGGCGGCCCGAAGCCGGGTCCGCTACGCGTTCAGGCAGAGCGCGTTCGCGGGCAGCCTCAGGAGGAAGTACCGCCTGGAGGATCTCCTGAAGTCGGTGAGGCTGAAGAAGATCGAGATCATGGCCGTCCCTTCCGACAGGGTGCTCGATATCGAAGAAGCGAGGAAGCTCGTGCGGCACACGAAAGACGCGACGATCAGGCTCATGGTCACGTTCCTCGTGAGCACCGGTGTCCGGGTGTCCGAGATGCTGCACCTGGAGCTCGCCGACCTGAAGGCAGCGAAGGGCGAGCTGACGCAGGTGCGGGTGAAGGGCAAGGCAGCGAAGGAAAGGACGATCTTCGTCAAGAAGGCGTTCCTGGAGCGGATCAGGAAATACTTCCACGGAGAGACCTATCTCTTCGAGCATCACGGCAGGCCGTACAGCCGGATATCCGTGACGAACCGTATCAAGCACGAGGCGCTCGGGATCCTCGGAAGAGAAGTGACGCCCCAGCAGCTGAGGCATACCTGGGCGGCCATCCAGATCAACAGGGGACGGGACATCAACGCCGTGGCGGCAGTGCTGGGACATTCGAATCCTGGCGCGACGGCGAGGGGGTCTGCCGAGACCGCTCTGAAGCCCGAGGAAGCCTTTCTCGACCTCGAAGAGGGAAGGAGGAAGGCCGGGGAAGACGGCACCACCGGTCGAGGGCCTTCGGCAGGGACGTCGGGGCCGAAAGGGGATGCGAGAAGAAGGTCTCCCGGGGGGGATACCGCCTGAGGGCAGGGAGGGAGAATGAATATGAGCAGGATAGATACGGGGAAAGAAAGAGTCGAACAGCTCATCATGGGGCTTGCAGAGGAAATAAGGCCCGCGAGCCCGGTGAGCTCACTCGTCTGGTGGTCGAATGGGCGGCCCGAGACGATCGGAGCGAGCCCTCACGATCTTCCCAATGTGGCCTTGCGGATCTACAGGGGAAACAGCTGGAGATCGATGGAGTTTCTCCGGTCCGATATCGATGACTGTGGAGCCGCGCCGGACGTGCTCAAGAAATACGAAGGCGAGATCTCCCAGATCCTCGCGGAGCTCTAAGGAACAGGCGACCGTCTTCGGCCCCACGGCCTCCCACGACTGCTTACCCCGCAGCGGTGAACTTCCGTTCCACGATGAACCCGGCAAGTGCGGCGCCCATCCAGGCGAGGGCGGTGCAGATCAGCATGACCACGCGGAACGCATCCACGAAGGCGAGTCGGATAGCGGTCTGAACCTCCCCGGCCCGTTCAACTCCCACCTGAGCGGGAACCGCGGCAGCGCCCAGGCGGGCGGCCTCCGCGGAGAGTGCTGCCCGGGCTTCGCCGTTGATCTCGATTGGCGCCGTTCGTGTCTGCAGTGCGTGCGAGAACACGATCAGGGCGACCGCACCGACGACGGCGACTGCCAGGACGGCGGCGGCGCGCGACACGGAATTGTTGATCCCGGAGGCGGTGCCCGCGAAGTGACTCGCCACGGAGCTCATCACGGAGGTGGTGAGAGGTGCCACCGTGATCCCCATGCCGATGCCGAGGAGGATGAAGCCGGGGAAGAACGTGACCCAGTAATGCGACGGCCCGTCAGAAAGCCCGCTGAACGCCATGAAAAGGAACGCGGCGCCGGAAATTGCGGGGCCGATGATCAACGGGAGCCGGGGTTCCCCCTTGTCGACCAGCCCGCCCGCCCATCGTGACAGGGCGATCAGGATCAACGCAAAGGGCAGGGTGGCGAGACCAGCTGCCTTCATGCTGTAGCCCTGGGCCTGCACCATGTTCAGGGCCACGAAAAACGTTCCTGCGCTCAGGGCACCGTACAGCCCGAAGGTGAGCAGGTTCACTCCGCTGAACGTGCGGGAGGAGAACAACCCCAGCGGGATCATGGGGTGCGCGCTTCGCGCTTCCACCAGCATGAACGCGGGAAGGGCAAGGGCAGCGGCGATGAGAGATCCGAACACCCTCGGATCGGCGATTCCCAATGCGGGCGCGGAGAGCAGGCCGTAGGTCAGGGCCGCGAGCCCGACGGCAAGAAGGGCTGCCCCCAGGTAGTCGATGCGTCCGGAGGATTCCTCGTCACGGCTCTCCCGTACCTTCAGGAACAGGACAAGAAGGGCACACACTCCGAGCGGAATGTTGATCAGGAAAACTCCGCGCCAGAGGCCCGCGTCCGACAGGACTCCTCCGAGGAACGGGCCCACGACGGTGACGGTCGTCGTGAACGCCGACCAGGTGCCGATGGCCTTCCCCCTGCTCTCCGTGCCGAAGAAAGCGGTGATGATCGCCAGGCTGCCCGGGATCATGAGCGCGCTTCCCGCGCCCTGGATGAGCCGCGCGACAATGAGAAAGCCGATGGTCGGCGCAATCCCGCACACGAGCGATGCGAGCATGAACAAAACGATTCCCACCGCGAACACCTTCTTGCGGCCCAGCACGTCTCCCAGGGAGCCGCCGATCGGTATCAGGGCCGCAAGCATGAGCAGGTACGCGTTCACGACCCAGAGGATCTGTACCCCGCTCGCATGCAGCCCGGCCTGGAGCGCCGGCATCGCCACGTTGAGCGCCGAACCGTCGATGAACGCCATGCTGGAGGCCAGGATCGTCGCCGTGAGCACCCAGCCTCCGGAACTCGGATGCGCC
>JBEKXR010000195.1:0-7180 GCA_049511935.1 Spirochaetia bacterium
GTGGCTTTCCACTTCTGGATGGCAGCCTCGTTGCGCTCCAACGCGCGTCGCTCGGGCTTTTGGGGACTCCAGTCCAGAGCGTGCAGAATTCGGGCCACATGAGTGAAATGATAGTCGATGGAAAACTTTTTACGGATCAGTTCAGCGACCCGTCGAGTCGTCCATACATCGGTGCGCCACCCGAAGGCCATCGGCCCTTGCAGCAACAACTTCAACAGCTTGGTCTTTTGTTGGTCGCTCATCTTCGGAGGTCGACCTGTGGCCGTGCGTACCTTCAGGCCTTCCTCTCCGAGGGCATCCCACAGATCGCGCCAACGCAGAACAGAGCTGGGGCTACACTCCATACGCCGAGCAATCTCATTGAGAGATAGCTCCTCGGAAAGCAGCTTGATTGCGCGTCGTCTGCGAGCCAGCAGGACATCTGCGGATCCCTTCGGTCTCATGATGAACATCCCCTCCCAGGGTGTTCACATCATATTCCATTATTTATGCTAATGTCAATAAGCGGCTATGGTAAGGCCATGGTCGCACGACGCTTGCCAGTCCTTCTGCCGTCGCTGGAGCGGGAGACGAGGCACCGGAATTCGGGATAACCCTTCTGCAATGGCTGCGCGAGCCCGTGGAGGACAGATAAGTCATCGGTTCGGGGCGTCGCGTCTGCATCTGCTGCCGCGCGCAGTCCACCGGCACTGGAGCAGAGTCGGCGGCGTCCTCCTGGATAGGATGAACCTGCGTAGTCGCCTTTCGCCGCTTCCGGCAGCGAACATATGCGCGCCGTCTTGGCAGCGCGGGCAATCCCCCTAGAACGACGAATCCCCCGTGTAGTGATCGAGCATCATTTTCGCGCGCTTGTCGTCGGGGTTCAGCTGCACCGCCTTGCGGAAGCTCTGGATGGCCTCGAAGTTCTTGTACAGCCCGGCATAGGCCTCGCCGATCAGGAAATGCGCTTCCGCAAATTCGGGGCTCATCTTCACGAGCTCTTCCAGGAGCGGGAGAGCTTTCGCATGCTCATTGCGCTTCATGTAGAGCTGGGCGAGGAAGAAATTGGCCAGGAGTGATTCATCCGACTCTCGGCGAAGGATCGAAAAGGACTCCTGCGCCTTCTCGTCGTTGCCGAGGAAGTTGTTGATCAGGCCCATCCAGTAGTAGGACATCACGTGGGTGCCGCACTCCGCCTCCACGTTTTTCTTGAAGGCGTTCAGCGCCTCGCTGAGCTTCCCCATCCGCACGTAGCACACGCCCAGCTTGTACCATGCCTGGCACATCCCCGGGGCGATCTTCAACGCCTTCTCGTAGTGCTCAGCCGATTTTCCCAGTGTGCCATGCGAATACAGGAGGTTTCCCAGGAGGACGTGCAGAGAGGCATCATTGGGGTTCTTTTCCAGCAGGTCGCTGAGAGCCTTCAGGGACTTCTCGCGGTCTCCCTCCATGTAGGTGCGCATCCCCGAGATGAACTCCTGCCCTGAATGAAAAGAATCCATGATCCGCCTCCTTGTGAGCTGCACGATGCCCGCTGTTCGCGCGGCATGCGCAGACTACCATTGTTGCCCTGCTTTGAGAATACATGACGCGGGCCTCCTTCCGCGCATCCCTGCGCTCGTCGGCCCTCGGCATCCCTGCCTACGCTCAGAACCCCGAGGTCGTCAGGGTGCCGATGAACGCGAGCAGCGGCGAGGGAAACACGCCGAGTGCAACCACGATGAGAGTGAGCGCGGCCAGGGCCGCGGCGGCCAGCAGCGGCCCTCGCGCGACAGTTGTCTGCGCCACGGGGGCCGGTCCGCCCGCGTGCTCCGCGAAGCCGCGGAACATCGTGGAAACGATCTTCAGGTAGTAGAAGATCGAGATCGTCCCATTCACCGCGAGGATGACCGCGAGGATCCACAATTCCGCCCCGGCGCCGGCCCGGAGGATGATGAACTTGCCGACGAACCCTGCCGTGAGCGGCAGGCCGGCAAGGGACAGCAGCATCGCCGTGAAGGCGGCCGCGAGCCACGGCCGGCGGGCCGCCAGGCCGCGGTACTCTTCCAGGCTGTCCGCGTCGCGATCGGGACCAGAAAGCTCTGCGATCGCGGCAAATGCGCCGAGGGTCGTGGCGAAATAGGCGACGAGGTAGAACGCGATGGCGCGCAAGGCCTCGGCACCGCCGGCCAGGAACGCCACGAGGATGTAGCCGAGGTGGGCGATGGAGGAATAGGCGAGGACGCGCTTGACGTTGCTTTCCCGCAGGGCAAGGATGTTCCCCGCGAACATGGACAGGCCCGCGATGCCTGCGAAGACCCAGGGGAAGGCTGCGGACAAGGCGCCGGCACCTTCCCTCACCATGCCGTTCACTCCACCGGTGCCAACCAGCGCCGGGGCGAATGCGCGCGCGAGGACGACCACCATGGCGCCCTTCGAGACAGTGGCGATGAAGCCCGTCACGGGCGCCGGCGCCCCGTCATAGACGTCGGGCGTCCACATGTGAAACGGCACGACGGCGAGCTTGAACCCGATTCCGACCAGCATCATCCCGAGGCCCACGGGGGCAAGCAGGCTCTGTCCCGGGCCTCCCTCGGCCAGCCGCGCGAGGTCCATGGTCCCCGTGTCCGCGTAGAACACCGCCATGCCGAAGAGGAGGAAGGCGGAGGAGGCGCCCGCCACGACCAGGTACTTGATCGCCGCTTCCGTACCGATTCCGCTCTCACGCCGCCATCCGATCATGGCGTACAGGGAGACGCTCATCAGCTCCAGTCCCAGGAAGAAGGAGGCGAATGCGCTGGAGGCGGCCAGGATGCACGCTCCCAGCGAGGAGAGCAGGAGCAGGAAGAAGAAGTCGCCCCCCTCCTCGATGCGGCCGCGCAGCGCGGCCCAGGAGCTGATGGCCGCGAAGAAGGTTCCGCCCAGGATCAGGACGAAACCGAACAGCACGAATCGGTCGAACGAGAGCAGCCGTGCAACGGCAAAGGGCACCCGCGTGGCGGCAATGCCTGCGCACGCCATGGCCGCCGCGAGTCCTGCGAGCGAGATCACGAAGGACACCACCAGCCTGCGGGTGAAAGCTGCCGCGAAGAGCACTACCAGGGAGCTTCCGGCGAGGATTGCCAGGGGGAGAATCCCGTAGAGATCCGCCGCGTTCACGCGCCACCCCCTGCCGCAATCACGGCGAGCACGCCGCTCACCGAATGCTCGACCATGCTCAGGATGGGCATCGGGTACAGCCCGAAGAGGACGAGCAGCGCGATGGCGAGGAAGAGAGTCCCCGTTTCCCGGGCGCCGAGGTCGGCGAGGCTCCAGGTCTCGTGCGGCGCGCCGTGAAAAGCGGTCTGGAAGAGGCGCAGCGCGTACACCGTGGCGATGACGAGCCCGAAGCCGGCGACGACCGTGGCCACGGGGCTGACCGGCCAGGTCCCGACGAGGACGAGGAACTCGGAGACGAAGTTCACCAGACCCGGCAGCCCCACCAGGGCCATGGAGAGGACCAGCGCGGCCGCACCCATCCGCGGGACTTGGGCCCAGAGCCCTCCCATTCGCTCCAGGTCCCGCGTGTGGATCCTGTCCTGGAGAGAGCCCACCAGGAAGAAAAGCGCCCCCGTGCTGATCCCGTGGCTGACCATCTGCAGAATGGCGCCTGAGAGGGCCTGCGGCGTGAACGCGTACACGCCGAGGAGCACGAACCCGAGGTGGCTCACGCTCGTGTATGCCACCATGCGTTTCATGTCCTTCTGGCTGAATGCCATGATGCCGCCGTACACGATTCCCGCGGCGGCCAGCCCGATGGCCACCGGAGCGAAGGCTCGCGAGGCGGCCGGAAACAGCGGGACGGCAAAGCGGATCAGCCCGTATCCGCCGGTTTTCAGGAGGAGCCCCGCGAGGATCACGCTTCCCGCTGTCGGCGCCTCGGTGTGTGCGTCCGGCAGCCAGGTGTGCAGGGGGAAGGCGGGGAGCTTCACCGCGAACGCGGCGAAGAAGCCGAGCATCAGGAGCATTCCGACAACGGGGGACACGGCGGTCCCCATGAGGTCCTGCAGCGCGAACGTCCAGGTTCCCGTGGCCAGGGCATGGAGCACGGCCAGGGCGATGATCGCCACCAGCATCAAGAGGCCGCCGACCTGCGTGAAGAGGAAGAACTTCACCGCGGCCTTGTGCCTGTTCTCGTGTCCCCAGATGTCGATGAGGAAATACATCGGGACGAGCATGAGCTCCCAGAAAAAGACGAACAGGAACAGGTCGGTGGCGAGGAAGACGCCATTGATGCCCGCGAGGACGAGCGAGATGTTGAGGTGGAAGAATGCCACCCTCTCGGTGATCCCCGTCCACGACGAGAGCACCGCCATGGCGCCCAGCAATGCGGTCAGCCCGAGAAGCGTGAGGCTCAGCCCGTCCAGCCCCAGGGAGAAGGAAATTCCCAGCCCCGGTATCCAGGGCCAGTGAAGCTCGACCAGCCAGGGCGATCCTCCTCCCGGCGCCGCCACGCCGGGGAGGCGTGCCGCCCCCGCGGCGCCGAACCAGAGGACCGCCGCGAGGCAGAGGTTGAAGAGGTTCGCCGCGAGGGCGAGCCACCGGGCGGATCCCGCCTGGCGACGCCCGAACACCCAGCCTGCGAGCCCGAGCACGAGGGGGACGAAGACGAACAGCGCGAGCAAAATGTCACCTCCGGCACGGGGTACCGTGCCTGCGCTGACCGCCATCATAGCAGCACCACCGCGGCAACGATCAGCGCGGCGCCTGCCGCAAGGCCGGCCGCGTACCAGCGCACCCGCCCGTTCTGTGTCCAGCGGAACGCGCGAGACAGGAGCATGAACAGCCCTCCCACACCGTCGGATATCCGGTCCATCACGTCCCTCGCGTTGATCTTCGCCAGCCACACGAAGGGCTGCACGAACAGCCTGTCATACAGCCAGTCGAAGCCCCATCCTCCCTGGAGGAACCGCGCGAGGACGTTGGACCGAGCCGCCACGGGATGCCCGGCGCCCGCGGTGCGGCTGCGGCGGTACACGAGCCAGGCGACGGGGATGCCGAGGAGAGAGGCCGCCTCGGAGACCAGTTGGAGGGTCCACTCCGTGCGCTGCGGCGTCTCGGGCATGGTCCCGGCCGGCAGCGCGGTATTCAGGAAATTGAGGAGATATGGCGATCCGCCGAGATCGTGCGGAAGGCTGAGGAAGCCTCCGGCAAGGCAGAGGGCCGCGAGAATGGCCAGCGGGATTCCCATGACGGGCCCGGCCTGCATTCCGTCCCGTCCCGCCGCGTGCCCGGAGGAGTGCGCGCCAACGGGGGCCGCCGTGCGCGGAGTCCCCGCAAACACGATGAACACGAGCCGGAAAATGTAGACCGATGTCACCAAGACACCCGCAAGCCCGAGTGCCCAGAACACCCGGCCGACGCCTCCTGACTGCCATGCCTGGGCCAGGATCAGGTCCTTGCTGGAGAAGCCCGCCGTGGTCGGGGGGATCGCGGCGAGCGTCAATGCGGCGATCAGGAACATCCAGAACGTGAACGGCGATTTCCGGGCCATCCCGCCCATGGCGAAGATGTCATGCTCGTGGTTCATCGCGAGGATGACCACACCGGCGCCGAGGAACAGCAGGGACTTGAAGAAGGCGTGTGTCACGAGGTGAAAGATCGCGCCGGACCACGCCCCGATCCCGAGGGCGAGGAACATGTAGCCGAGCTGGCTCATGGTGGAGTAGGCGAGCACCCTCTTGATGTTCCGCTGGGTGAGCGCGCTCAGCCCCGCGACCAGGACGCCTGCCGCACCGATGATGCCCACCGCGATCTGGACTGCGGGAGCGAGAGTGAACAGCGCGTTGGTTCGCGCGATGAGGTAGACGCCTGCCGTGACCATCGTGGCCGCGTGGATCAGCGCGCTCACGGGCGACGGTCCCGCCATGGCATCAGGAAGCCACGTCTGCAGGGGCAGCTGGGCCGATTTGCCTACGGCCCCGCCCAGGAGCAGGGCGGCCACGGCAACGGCCAGCGTGGAGCCGGTCTGCCAGCTCGACGTCGCTTTCTGGACGATCTCCCTGATGTCGAGCGTGCCCAGAGTGGTGGCGATGAGAAACAGCCCTATCGCGAGGGACACGTCCCCGATGCGCGTGACGATAAATGCCTTCCGGGCGGAACGCCCGTTTTCCGGGTCCTTGTACCAGAAGCCGATCAGGAGAAAGCTGCACAGGCCCACGCCTTCCCATCCCAGGTACAGCAGCAGCAGGTTGCTCGCCATCACCAGGATCAGCATGGATCCCACGAACAGGTTCATGTAGGCGAAGAACCGGCTGTAGCCTTCCTCGTCGGCCATGAAGCGAGTGGAGTAGAGGTGGATGAGAAACCCCACGCCTGTCACGACGAGGATCATCACCACGGAGAGGGCATCGAGGGTGAAGGAGAGGCTTGGCGAGAACCATCCCGCCGTGATCCACTGCCACAACACGAACGTGAAGGAGCCGCCCGCAGGCGGGGAGATCATGAATAGGGCGCTCGCCGCGGCCGCGGCGGCGAAGGAGAGACCAACGGACCCGGCGCCGACCGCGGCGGTCGCGCCCTTCGAGAACCTGCCGCCGAAGATCGCCAGCACGAGGAACCCGGCAAGGGGGAGCGCGGGTATGCACCAGGTCCAGCTCAACATCTCAGGTCCCCCCCCGGTCACCGATGCCGCGGTTCTCCGCGGCTGAGGTGACATTTGCACCCATTTTCATTGCGTCCGCGTCCAGCGTCTTTCTCCTGCCGAAGTGCAGGAGCAGGAGCGCGAGCCCCACTGCCACCTCGGCGGCTGCCATGGAGAGAAGGAAGATGAACATCACTTGGCCGTCGGCCTGGCTCCATCGCGACCCCGCAACCACGAAGCCGAGGCCTGCCGCATTCAGCATCACTTCGACGCACAGGAGGATGAACAGCAAGTTGCGGCGGACGATCACGCCGATCAGTCCGAGTGAGAAGAGCACGCCGGCGAGCAGGAGGCCGTATTCGAAAGGCACTGATGCCATCTAGTGTCTCCTTCGCCCGAGATGAAACGCGCCCACGAGCCCCGCAAGGAGGAGGAACGCCGCGATCTCGGCACCCAGGATGTAGGGGCCGAAAAGGGACATCCCCACCTGCTTCGGTCCCACCTCCGCCGCCGGCTGCCCGGTGAGGGAGCCCTGCGCGAGGACCCATCCCAGCTCGGCGAGGAGCACGACGCTGAGTATGGAAGGTCCGACCCAGGCCC
>JBEKXR010000196.1:0-7152 GCA_049511935.1 Spirochaetia bacterium
GGCGGGTCGACCTTCACCGAGCCCTTGTACATCGTGGCCACCCAGTTGAACACCTTGATCGCGCTCGGCACGGCCACGAGGAAGGTGAGGAAGGAGAAGACGATGCTCGCCGTGTCGCTCTGTCCGCTCACGTACATGTGGTGACCCCAGACGAGGGAGCCGACGCTCGCGATGGCGAGGCTGGAGAAGGCGATCGTCTTGTACCCGAAGATGTTCTTCCGCGAGAACACGGGGAACAGGTCCGAAATGATCCCCATGGCCGGCAGGATCATGATGTACACGGCAGGGTGCGAGTAGATCCAGAACAGGTGCTGGTAGAGGATCGGGTCTCCCCCCTTCGAGGCGTCGAACACGCCGATGCCGAACAGGCGCTCCAGCATGATGAGCACGAGCGTGATCCCGATGACGGGGGTCGCGAGGACCTGGACCCACGCGGTGGAGTACAGTCCCCAGACCGAGAGGGGCATGCGGAAGAAGGACATGCCGGGGGCCCGCATCTGGTGCGTCGTGGTGACGATGTTGATGCCCGTGAGAATGGAGGACATGCCCAGGAGAAAGACGCCGAAGACGGCGAGGGGGACGTTCACCGTGGATTTGAGGCTGTAGGGCACGTAAAAGGTCCATCCCGTGTCCACCGGTCCGGTGCCAAGCACCAGGGAGGCCAGGACGACGAAGGCGCCGGTCATGTACAGGTACCAGGAGAAGAGATTCAACCGCGGGAAGGACATGTCTTCCCCGCCGATGAGGATGGGCAGGAAGAAGTTGCCGAAGATGGTCGGGATCCCGGGGATGACCACCAGGAAGATCATGATGATCCCGTGGACGGTGAACATGGCGTTGTACGCCTGGCCGGTGAGGAACGTGCTGTCGGGCGACAGCATCTGGATGCGCATGAGAACGCCGAGGATCACGGCAATGGTGAAGAAGCTCAACACGGCCGCCATGTAGAGCATCCCGATCCGTTTGTGATTGGTGGACGTGAGGAATCCCCGGAGGCCCGGGCGCCTGCCGTGATCAGTGAACCATGGGAACGCCGTGTGATGTCCGGCGCTCTCCGCGTGAGATGCCATTCGTCAGACCCTCCTCGATGCAGATAAGACAAAATACTGGTGCGGGGAGGGCGGCGACCAGTGCTTCGCGACGGAAATCGCGAATTCTTTCCGGCGTAAGGCGGTGAGTTTTTCTGCCGGCTCTACTTCCAGGCGGCGAGCATCGACTGGATGTACGTGTACAGCTCACCGGCCTGTTTGTCGGTGACCTGGTCGGACGCGAACGACGGCATCTGGCCCGCCGAGCCGTCCGGCATCTTCGGGGACCGGATGAAGGCCGTTAACGCAGCGGCGCTCGCCAGCTTCTTCGATTTCTTCAGCGGCAGCTCGGCCACGATCACGTTCCCGCCATTGCGATGGCACGCGGAGCAGTTCGCCGCGAACAGACGCTGGCCCGCGGGCACCGAGGGCGCGGCGTCCCCCGCCTGCGCGGCGGGCGCTGTCTGCGGGGCAGGCGACCAGCCGCCGTACACGAGCTTGCCGCCGAAGTATCCCAGGCCGACTACTCCGACGACGGCCAGGGCGTACACGACCATCATGGGGGCCGTGCGCACATTCAATTCGCTTCCCATGATGATGCCGATGGCCAGGAGCACGAGCACCGCGCTGGCGAGGATCATCTTGTACTTGATGGGGGCGAGCAGGGCGCCCTTGAAGAAGTGAAGCCAGTCGAACACCCCGAAGAGGATCGTGGGGAACACGAAGATGAAAGCCAGGATGGAGACGTGACGGGCAGTGACCACGAGGTTCTTCTTCCCGAAAAGAACCGCCACCAGGAACAAGAGGAAGGCACCAATCACGAGGCCGATGGGAATGTGGGTGAGCGGGGCATGCAGGGGGTCGGTGAAGCCGAGCCAGGCGAGCAGTGCGTAGAGGGAATCGATCATGGCATTCCTCCTTCGTGGAGACGCAGGTTCATCCGGATGATAGTTGCAGAAACGGGAACTGTCAAAGCAAGGCCGCCCTGTCCCGGGGCGTCAGTCATTTCAGCGACTTGTCGTACGAGGCGATCTCCTGCCGCAGCTGCACGGCGGATGCCGGATCCGGAAGCCCCGTGCCCTGGAAGACCTGCTCGGCGTGCGAGATGTCCTTCCCGTAATATGCGGCGTTCGCATCGTCGTCTATGGTGAGGGCACCGCCCTGGAGGGCGACCCCGACAAAGATGCCCCGGGTTCGTGAGTAGGAATAGACTTCCGCCTGCAGGTCCGCGTCCGTGACTGCGGAAGCTTCCCGGCCCATGGAACCAGCCGCGATGGAGGCAGTTACACCCAGGGTGGAGCCTCCGCGCAGGACCTGCTCCACGCTGTCGCGAGTGCGGAAGAACAATACGACATCGGCGGACTGGACCCCCGCCTGCCAGCCCACGCTGCCGCCGGTGAGCGCGATGAACAGCGGCCGGCTCCAGCTCCCGGCGCCGCCGCGAGCCACCAGGACGCCACGGCCCCTCTGCACGCCGACGATGAAGCTCACGCGCTGGACCCGGGGGATGACGGCGATTCCATAAGCGTTCTTCATCAGGGCCGCCGGCACCTGGTACTCGGGCATGGTGGTGATGGCGTGGAAAACCTCGGTGGCATCCCGCACACGGCTGACTTCGGCGCGCTGGGCGAACGCAGGAAAGGCGCACGCCAGTGCCATCGCAGCGGCCGCGGCACATGCCCCGGGAGATCGTCTGCCCATGGTGGCACCCCCTTCTGCAAAAGAGAGTAGCGCGCCCTGGCATCCTGTTCCAGTCAATTCGCGCTCCCCGCGGCCGATATACATAGGAGGGGGGTCTCGTGATCGTCTTCGGCAGGAAGGTGACTCCTGCGGTCTCCGCCCTGGTCATCGGGCTGGGGTGTCTCACAATTCTCTGCATCGTCTCCCTGGCGCTCCATCTCGCGCACGTCGTCGGGCCGGCGGCGGCGCTGGGAGCTTTCCTGCTGGACGGCTTTTCGTGGGCGGGCTTTTTCGTCCCGGTGTACCTCTTCGCCTGCGCGGCGCTCCTCCTGGGTCGGGTCTTCAGGAGGCGCTCGGCCCTCCTCCTGATGTTCTCCATCGTCCCGTTCCTCACGCTGAGCCTGCTGTCCCACGTCCTGTCACGGTCCTCCTCGCTCCTCCCGCAGGCCCTCGCGGACTCCTTCGGCGTCGTCCCCTCGGCGCTCCTCCTCTTCCTCCTCCTGGCGCTGGAGACCATTTTCCTCTTCACCCTTCCCTATGGCACGCACATCGCGCGGAGGGAAGCCGCTCGGGGGCCCGCACTGCTTCCCCTTTCCGTCGCCGAGACGCCGGAGCCGATTCCCGTCGAAACGGTGGTCGAAGCCGTCGTCGTGGATGACCCCCCCGAGGAGGAGACGGAGGTCCCGCCGGCGCTCTCCGTTCGGGATGCCAAGCCGGACAAGGCTCCCGCGGTCATCGTCACGCCGGGGCCCGATCAGGAGGAGCTCCCGTTCCCGAAACCGGCCGGCGCGTCGAAGCTGTACGGCATCCCCGTGCACCACGTCCTGAAAAACCGTGACGACAACGAGTACTGGATCATCGACGACGAGACCAAGCGGGCGTCGCGGATCCTCACCGACGCCTTGAAGGAGTTCAATATCGATGCCGAGGTGACGGGAATCAGGAAGGGCCCGGTCATCACGCTCTTCGAAGTCCTGCCGGCGCCCGGCGTGCGCGTGTCGAAGATCGCCAACCTCTCGGACAACATCGCCCTGCGCCTTGCCGCGCCGAGCGTCCGCATTGTCGCTCCTATCCCGGGTCGGCACGCCGTCGGCATCGAAGTGCCCAACCGGGTTCGGTCCATCGTGTCGTTCAAGGAGATGATATCCCTGGACGTCATGCAGAAATCCCCGTGCGAGATCCCCCTCGCGCTCGGGAAGGACATCCTCGGCGAGGCGCAGGTGATCGACCTCGTCCAGACTCCGCACCTGCTCATCGGCGGCGCCACCAACTCGGGCAAGAGCGTGCTGGTGAACTCCATCATCTGCTCGATCCTCTTCCGGCGGAGCCCGGACGAGGTGAGGCTCTTTCTCATCGATCCGAAGATCGTGGAGCTGAAGCTGTACAATGGATGTCCGCACCTGCTCACTCCCGTGATCACCGACCCCCGGAAGGCCTTCCAGGCCCTGCAGTACTGCATCTCGGAGATGGAGAGGCGCTACACCCTGCTGGATGCGCTGGGCGTGCGGGACGTGCGCGCGTTCAACAAGAAGGCGAAGAAGGAGCGTGTGCAGCGCCTGCCCTACATCGTGATCGTGGTCGACGAGTTCGCCGATCTCATGGCCACCACGGGCAAGGAGCTGGAGTCCACCCTCGCGCGGCTGGCGGCCATGGCCCGGGCGGTGGGCATCCACATGGTGCTCGCCACGCAGCGCCCCTCGATCGACGTCATCACGGGGCTCATCAAGGCGAACATCCCCTCCCGCATCGCCTTCATGGTGGCGAACAAGTTCGATTCCCGGATCATCATCGACGCGGTCGGCGCGGAGAAGCTGCTCGGCAAGGGCGACATGCTGTTCTCCGCCGCGTGGAACCCGTTCCCCGTCCGCATCCAGGGCGCCTACATCGATGACGAGGAGATTGACGCGGTCACCGAGTACGTGAAGAAGCTGGGCCCCCCCCAGTACATCGAGGACGAGGTCTTCTTCGACGAGGAGGACTCCAGCGATTTCGAGGGAGAGCCCGGCAACGATCCGCTCTTCGAACGGGCGCTGGAAATCGTGATCGGCCACGGAAAGGCGTCCGCATCGTACCTCCAGCGCAGGCTGAAGGTCGGCTACAATCGCGCCGCCCGGCTGGTGGAGGAGATGGAGATGCGCGGTATCGTGGGCCCCGCGCAGGGGAGCAAGCCGCGCGAGATCGTCCACGTGCCGAAGTAGGGGCGGGGCTCGGGCCCGCGGCGCACGACTCCAATCGAGAATTGCAGGTCGCTTTGACCTTTTTTCCGAATCACGGTACGTTGAGTACAGGAAAACCCATGCCGCAGGCACAGGAAACGTCCACAGGGTTGTACGAGCAGCTGCGCGAGAAGCTCGCGAACGTCGTTCCCGACGTGGAGCTGAGGTACAAGTCCGAGCTGGCGCACAAGATCAATACACTCAAGAAGGAACGCAACGCCGTTGTCCTGGGGCACAATTACATGGAGCCGGCGCTGTATTACTCGATACCGGATTTTACCGGTGATTCCCTCGAGTTGTGCCGGCAGGCCGCGAAGACCACTGCGGATATCATCGTTTTCTGCGGTGTGCGATTCATGGCGGAAACTGCCAAGATCCTGAACCCGGAAAAGACTGTCCTCATTCCATCGCCGAAGGCGGGCTGTTCACTCGCGCAGAGCATCACGGCGGCCGACGTTCGGGAGCTGAAGGCGCGGTTTCCCGGCGTTCCCGTTGTCACGTACGTCAACACCTATGCCGACGTGAAGGCTGAGTCGGACATCTGCTGCACCTCGGGGAACGCCGCGAAAGTGGTGGAGTCGCTTTCCGCCGAGCGCGTGATCTTCCTCCCCGACGAGTTTCTCGCACGGAACGTCGCGCGGGAGACAGGCCGGAAGATCATCTTCCCGACACGGACTCCCCGCTCCTCGCAGGGGGAGCGCGCGGACGGCCTGGAGTACCAGATGATCGGCTGGCAGGGCCGCTGCGAGGTGCACGAGAAGTTCACCGTGAAGGACATTACCGACATCCGCCGCCAGTTCCCCGACGTCGTGGTGCTCGCGCATCCCGAGTGCAGCCCGGAGGTGGTGGACGCGTCCGACTTCTCGGGAAGCACGGCGGCCATGATCGCGTACGTGGAGAAGACCCGCGCGCCCCGCTACCTGCTTCTCACGGAATGCAGCATGGGGGACAACATCGCTGCCGCCAACCCGCGCAAGGAGATGCTCCGCCTCTGCAGCGTCCGCTGCCCCCACATGAACGAGATCACCCTCGAGCAGACCCTCGCCGCTCTCGAGCAGACCCGCTACGTCGTCGAAGTGCCGGAGTATATCCGCCGGCGCGCACTCGCGGCCGTGCAGAGAATGATCGCCATCGGCTAGTGCACGCCGCGCGAAGCGCGGCATCGCGCAACTGATCTGCGCAAATCCAGTGGTGTCCATGCGGTAGATGGTCGGCAGCAGCCCCGGGGGCCGACCGGCGGCCGGGAGCTTGCACAGGCGTACGCCGCATCGGTTATCCTGTCAGGATGCGGGTTGCGCGCACGATTCTCCTCTTCGTCCTCCCTCTGGCCGCGGCGGTGATTCTCGGCATCTTGGGGAACCTCGGGGTCCTCCAGCGGCTCGACGGACGGGCGTTCGACCGGCTGCTCCGGCTCAGACCCGCCGCGCCGGCGGCGAAGAGCATTCTCCTGGTGGACATCGACTCGCAGCCCGGGTCGCTCGCCGGGCTCCTCGCCGACGGGCTGGTCTCTCTCAAGGAGATGGATGCCCGTTACGCGGTCCTCGATCTGCCGCTGGCACAGAAGAGCCCGCCGGCGCTCGATCCCTCGGTTCTCCGGCAGACGCTGCCGAACGCGCTGGACCGGGAGTTCTCCCAGATGGAAGAGAACATCCAGTCGCTCTTCGATGCGATCCGCCGCGGCTCAGTGCGGGCGAGGGATTCGGCGCGCTACGTGTCCGACCTCGTGGGGCTCGTCGGGAAGGCCAAGGGACGTCTCTTCAGCGCCGCCATGGGCATCGAACGGGACGACGACGCGCTCCTCGGGCAGGCCGCCGCGTTCTTCGGCCGGGTCTACGTCCCCGTCGGGCTGCTTGCCGCGGCCGATTTCCCGGCGCCGCCGGAGCTTTCCGACCTGGCCCTGCAGCGCCAGTCGATCCCCGTGCTGGTCACGGGCCGCGACCCTTCGTTCCATGCCGGGGGCATCCGGCCCGCGGTTCTCCCCGTCGTGCGGGGAGCTCGGGGAGGCGGCTTTCCGTCCGGCACGGCCGACCCGGACGACGTCCGTCGAAGCACACGGCTTCTCGCGGAGACAGGGGGACAGCACTTCGGGCAGCTTGCCTTCGCCGCGGTCCTCGACCTTCTCGGCAGCCCCGCGGTCGAAGTCTCGCCGGGCCGCATCCTCCTGCGCGGCGCTTTGCTCCCGGGAGGGCAGGCTGCCACGCTCGCGATCCCGATTGCCGAATCCGGGG
>JBEKXR010000197.1:0-7105 GCA_049511935.1 Spirochaetia bacterium
ATCGATCCCGCCAAGGTCACCCGCTCGGCGCTGCAGAATGCGGCATCCATTGCGGGAATGCTCCTGACCACCGAGTGCATTGTCACTGACCTGCCCGAGAAGAAGGAGCCGGCGATGCCTCCGGGAGGCGGCGGCGGCATGGGCGGAATGGGCGGCATGGGCGACTACTAGGACGGGAGAAACACGACAGAAAGTTCGCCGCCCCTGCTTGCATCAGCGGGGGCGGTTTTTTATGGTGCGGCTGGCAGGGCGCACCGGATGTTCGCGCTCACCGACACGACATTCTCGCTCGACGAATCGCACTGATTCGCACGGATCCTGAATCCACGGAATACCGCGCCGCGGTACTCCGCGGATTTATGCGACGCCTTGCACAAGCACCCGCCTTCTGGCAGGATTGCCCCATGCGCAGGGAGGATTTCGTTTTCTGCATCGGCTACGAAGGAAGCACCGCCATCATCGACGGACGGATGCTGCGGCGTCACGGCTCCCGGTCCACGCGCCAGCTCGCGGAGGCGGGGATGTTCAAGCAGGCCGTCTGCTCCGCCGTGTTCAACGGGTCCCCGGGCGAGCTCGACGAGGTTCTCTCCCTGTACAACGCGCGCACTCAGGGCCCGATCGCTTCGGTCGAGGAGTTGAAGAGGACCTTCGGCGTCACCGGCGTTCCGGAGGGAGTAAAAAAGGTCACGGTCGTCTGAAAGGACCGCAGTGGAGCTGACCCAGGAGGAGTTTCTCCACCGCCTGCGCATCACCCCACGGGAGCTCGAGGAATGGATGGAGCACGAGCTGATTGCTCCGCTCCCCGGCGCGGGGGACGTGTTTTCCGAATCCGCCATCGAGGAAGGAGAGCTGATCCGCAAGTTCTCCTCCCTCGGGTACTCGCTCCAGGAAATCCTGAAAATAAAGCGCAGCGTGGGCCTGCCGGTCAAGGACGAAAAGGGCCGCTACGTCTCCCGCAGCGATTTCCTGACGATCGGCGAGCTTGCCGATCGCAGCGGGATCAACGTGCGCACGATCAAGTTCTGGGAGGAAAAAGGGCTCATCGCCCCGCATCGCAGGACAGAGGGCGGGTTCCGCCTGTACAAGCCCGGCGACGTAGTGCTGCTGTCCTTCATCAAGGATCTCCAGGCGTTCAACTACACTCTCGCCGAGATCGGCACCATCCTCGGACTCGCGGGACCCGACCTCGGCATGACTGACGCCGACCTCGCAGGGATGCCCCTCGCGGACCTCGAAAAGGCCGGTGCCGCCCTGGAGTACCTCATTGAAAGAATGCGGGAGGTGCGCGACGCTTCGGCACGCGTCGAAACCGTTTTCGCGCGCCGTTTGCGCGCCGTTTCCCGTGTCATCCGCTCCCGAAAGCGGCAAGAGCATGCCGATTGACGCTCGCTCCGGCTTTGTGGTATGGTTGCGCGGTTATTCATCCTCAATTTTTAAGGATTTCATATGACAAACATTTTCGGTCTTCTCCCCCTGATGATGGGGATGGGGCAAGGTCAGGGGACCCCGGGAAGCGGCGGCGGCGGGACGCAGCTCGTCACCATGCTGGTGACATTCGGGCTCATCATCGTCGTCTTCTATTTCCTCGTGATCCGGCCGCAGAACAAGAAGCAGAAGGACGCGAAGAAGATGCTGCAAAGCATCCGCAAGGGCGACCGCGTCGTGACGATCGGCGGCATGCACGGCTTCGTGGAATCTGTGAAGGATGACGCGGTGGTGCTCAAGGTCGACGACAACGTGAAGCTCAAGTTCTCCAAGAGCGCCGTCTCCCAGGTACTCGAGCGCAGGGACGATTTCGGAGATTCCAAGGAGTAGCATTTTTCATGAAGAAGCGGTATCGGTTTCTCATTATCCTGGCGGTCCTCGCCGTCGGGTTCTATTTCGTCTGGCCGTCCATCAAGTGGTACTTCATGACAGCCCAGACGGACAAGGACATGGCGGAGAGCTCGCGCAACCAGATCAAGGTCTACGCGCAGGAGCGGGCCGATGCAGCCATCAAGACCCTTCTGGCAATGAAAGCCTCCGACCCCTTGCCTGCGGATTTCTCGTTCCTGGTCCCGAAGGCGAAGGCGCGCTACAAGACCGCCGGCAAGAGCGCCCCGTCGGCGTGGACCGTGCAGAGCGTGCTGCAGGCGTATTCCAGCCGCACGGACATCACGGCGGACGCCGAGACCTGGTACCGCGACCAGATGTTCGCCTTGAAAGACTTGAAAAACCAGACCATGCAGCTCGGTCTGGACCTGAGAGGCGGGATGTACGTCACCATCCAGGTCGACTACGCCTCCTTCGAGCAGACGAACAAGACCTCGTTGAACGCCTCCCAGCGCAAGGACAAGATGGCGCAGACGATGGAAGTGCTGCGGAACAAGATAGACCAGTTCGGTCTCACCGACCCCTCCATCCGCTCACAGGGCGACGACAGGATCATCATCGAGATCCCCGGCACCTCGGATCCCGAGAACGTCCACCGCTTCATCATGGGGAAGGGATCGCTCACCTTCCACATCGTGGATGAAGACGCGGTGGCAAAGGTGAAGGACTACGCCGCCGCAAATCCCGGCGTCCTTCTCGATGCCGCGGGGGACGTCAAGGACACCGGTGTGCTTGCGGTGATTCCCAAGGGAGACGAGCTGCGCGGGGTGTTCGGCAAGGATTCCTACGGCCTGGACGAGCTGAAAGGGTACACGGTGCTTCACCAGGAGGTCGGTCTCAACGGCACCGAGATCACCAACGCCCAGGTGGGCCGGGACCCGCTCACCGGAGAGCCCACCGTCAACTTTATCCTCACCTCCGCCGGTGGTGAAACTTTCTACAAGCTGACGAGCGCGAACGTCGGCAAGAGGCTCGCCGTCTCCCTGGACAACAAGGTCAAGGCGCAGGCGACCATCCAGGAACCCATCCGCGACCAGGTCAGGGTCAACGGATTCACCGCGAACGAAGCGACCGACCTTGCGCTGACGCTCCGCACCGGGTCCCTGCCGGTGCCCCTGGAGATCACCAGCCAGCAGGCGATCGGCGCGTCCCTCGGCCAGGACGCGATCAGCCAGGGCATCAAGGCCAGCGTGATCGGCATCGGCCTGGTCATGGCATTCATGCTTCTGTATTACCGCCGCGCGGGATTGAATGCCGTCGTCTCGCAGCTCCTGCACCTGTACATCAACGTCGCGATCCTCTCGGTGTTCGGGTTCACCCTCACCCTCTCCGCAATCGCGGGCCTCGTCCTCACCATCGGGATGGCCGTGGACGCGAACGTGCTGATCTTCGAGAGGATGAAGGAAGAGTCGCGGCTCGGGAAGACCAACCAGGCCATCGTGGGCCACGGGTTCTCCCGCGCCTTCTCGGCCATCCTCGACTCGAACGTCACGACCATCATCGCGGCGCTCGTCCTGACCCAGCTCGGCAAGGGCAGCATCCAGGGCTTCGCCGTCACCCTGCTGATCGGCAACCTCGCCACCCTGTTCGCGGCGGTATTCGTTTCCCGGCTCATCTTCGACTTCGAGCTCGACGTGCTCAGGACCAAGAGGATCCGGCTCACCTGGAGAAAGCTGGCATGAAGAGAGTCATTCGCTTTTCACGCGCCCGGTACTGGTTCTTCGGGTTCTCGTCGCTGCTGATCCTCATCGGAATCGCGGGATACATCGTCAACCGGGGATTGAACCTCGGCGTCGACTTCAAGGCCGGCATCGAATTCCAGTTCCAGGTGGCTCCCGCGAGCTTCACGGTCCAATACGCGGGTCCCGACAAGACCGAGATTTCTATCCCCGCGGGCGAGCAGGCCCTCACGTCCCCCGGGGACATCATCTTCACCGTCACGAGCTCGAAGAACGGGACAAAGCAGAGCTTCCCGTTCCGCTACTCGGGCTACGCGACCGTCCGCGACCTCGCGGACGCAATCGCAAAGGGTGTTGCCGGGGTGACCGTGGAGATCAAGGGAGATCCCGCAGCGTCACCTTCGGAGCTGGAGCCTCTTCCCCGTCCCGCCGACATCACGAACGCCCCCTACACGATCAACCGCGCGCCGGGCCCGGGCAGGGGAGCGGAGACGTCGATTGCCGAAGTCCGGGCGCTGCTGCTCTCCCTCGGCGAGTTCACGCTCCAGGCGGTTGGCTCCCAGTCGAACCAGGAGTTCATCACGAAGATCCCGGTCGCGACGAGCGCCAGCGAGTCGACATTCCAGCAGGACACGCAAAAGGCCCTGATGCAGATTCTGGAAGGGAAATACGGGGCCGGGCAGGTGATCCTCAAGAGCACCACGTTCGTGGGCGCGCGCATGGCCCAGAGCCTCGCCACGCAGACCATCTGGCTCGTGCTCATTGCGGTGACACTGATCCTCCTCTACATGACCTTCCGTTTCCACCCCTGGATCTACGCGGTGGCGGCCGTGCTTGGGATCCTGCACGACGCCCTGGTCATGCTCTCTTTCGACGCCGTCTTCCGGGTGGAAATCGACGCGGGAACAATCGCTGCGATCCTCACGATCCTCGGGTACTCGATCAACGACACGATCGTCAACTTCGACCGGGCGCGTGAGAACAACACTCTGATGCGCGGGGAATCCCTGCGGACTATCCTGGACACGAGCGTGACGCAGACACTGAGCAGAACCTTCATCACATCAGGGGCGACCCTGCTCACCGTCATCGCCCTGTTCATTCTCACCAGCGGCACAATCCGCAACTTCGCCCTGAACATGATCGTCGGCATCGTGGAAGGCACGTACTCGACCTTCATATCCGCATTCATCGTCATCGAGTGGACGAGGTGGCGGGAAGGGAAGCGCAAGACGGGCGAGCTGAGAAAGTACGGTATCGGCGCATCGGAGAAACCGCTCGGTACTCTGGTCGAGGAAGAGGCTGCCGCCGAAGAGCCGGAGCAGGAGATGGAAGAGGCGCCCGCCGGGTTCGTTCCCGTGCAGCTCGCCGTCGAGACTCCCAGCGGCGGGGCACCTGTCGCCGCAGCCCAGCCGTCGCAGCAGGCCGCATCTGTGCCGCCAGGTCCGCGGAGCACGGCGCCGGAGAATCCGCGCGGCAGCGCGGCGCCGGTGAACGTCGCATTTCCGGGGCAGACGGGAAGCCGCAAGCACAAGAAGCACAGGAGGCGCCACCACTAGGTGCTCTTCTACCGCGATGGCATGGCTGGAACTGCCAGACACGATTTTAGATACCGCGCTTCACGCGGTGTGCCTATGGACGCGACCGGGACGTTCGGACAGGATCCTGGATGCCGCCCTATGGGCGGCGTGCCCCAGGGCATCTACCGCATGGAGGCGACCGGGACGTTCAGACAGGATCCTGGATGCCGCCCTTCGAGCGGCGTGCCCTAGGCCGTGATGAAGCTCCTCTGCCTTTCTGACATCCATGGAGAGGCCGCGGGGCTCGAGGAATTGATGTCCAGTCCCGAGCCGGCGGACGTGGTGATCGTCGCGGGCGACATCACCCACCTCGGCGGCCGCACGGAAGCGCAGGCGGTCCTCGCGCCGATCCTTTCCTTGCGGGCTCGGCTGATTGCCGTGGCGGGGAACATGGATCGCGAGACGGCGCGGGGTTACCTCGGCGAGCTGGGCGTCGACCTTCACGCACGGGGGATCGTGATCGAGGGAGTGGGTTTCATGGGGCTCGGCGGCGGGACACCGTCGCCTTTCGGGACTCCGTGGGAGCTGGATGACGCCGAAGCGCAGAGATGCCTCGAGGCGGGTCGTGCGCAGATCTCCGACGCGTCATTCCGGGTGCTCGTCTCGCACGCGCCACCGCGCGGCACGCAGCTGGACCGCGGATTCGCACGCCAGCACGTTGGATCGGGCCCGGTGCGCGACTTCCTGCTTGCCGGATCGGTGAACCTCTGCATCTGCGGTCATATCCACGAGTCGGCGGGAGAGGACTCGCTCGGCGGCGCCAGCTGCGTGAACCTGGGCCCCTTCAAGAACGGCAACTATGCCCTTGTCACCATTGACGGCGGAAGGGCTTTCGTGAGACGGAGGACGAGATGAATCTTTCAGCGCTCCAGGCGGTCGCCAACAGCGTTCGGTCCCTCACCATCGATGCGGTCGAGAAGGCGAAATCCGGTCACCCGGGCCTTCCCATGGGATGCGCCGAGCTGGGTGCGCTCGTCTATGGCGAGCTGCTCAGTCACTGGCCCCAGGATCCGCATTGGGCGAACCGCGACAGGTTCGTGCTCTCCGCGGGCCACGGCTGCATGCTGTTGTATTCGCTCCTCCACCTCTCGGGATACGACCTCAGCCTTGACGACATCAGGAGCTTCCGGCAGCTCGGCTCCCGCACACCGGGACACCCGGAATGGGGTCTCACACCCGGCGTGGAAGCCACCGGCGGTCCCCTGGGCCAGGGCATATCCAACGCCGTAGGAATGGCCATCGCGGAGCGCGTTCTTGCTGCGAAGTTCAACACCGCGACGCGCGCGGTCATCGACCATTCCACCTACGTCCTTGCGAGCGACGGCGACATGATGGAGGGGGTGGCGTCCGAAGCGTGCTCGCTCGCCGGTCACCTCGGTCTCGGGAAGCTCGTCGTGTTCTACGATTCGAACAGGATCACGATCGAGGGCTCGACCGAGCTGGCCTTCTCCGAGAACGTGCTGAAGCGCTTCGAGGGATACGGCTGGCAGGCCCTTTCGGGCGACATGTACGACATGCCCGGAATCATGAGCCTGGTGGAACAGGCGAAAAGAGCCGCCGACCGGCCGACGATCATCCTCCTGAAATCGGTGATCGGCAAGGGCGCGCCCACGCGCGCAGGAACGGCCAAGGCGCACGGGGAGGCGCTGGGTCCCGAGGAGGCTGCGGGCGCGAAGAAGGCGATCGGCGTCCCGGACGGCTGCCAGTTTTTCGTGTTTCCCGAGGCAGCTGCGTATTTCAAGGAAAAGCAGCCGTCGTGGGAAGCGCGGTACGACGCATGGAAGACAACGATGAGCGAATGGAGGGCGGAGAATCCCGAGCTCGCCCGTGAATGGGATTCCTTCTTCCGCACCTCCGCGGTGGACCTTTCCTCGATTGCGTTGCCCTCCTTCAGGCAGGGTGAGAGCCTCGCCACTCGGGCAGCGAGCGGCCAGGTGCTCAACGCCCTCGCGAAGCTCGTGCCGAACCTTCTCG
>JBEKXR010000198.1:0-7094 GCA_049511935.1 Spirochaetia bacterium
CGCCCGCACCTTTTTTGCGCCCCCGATGCGGGGCAGGTCACCCCGCAGGGTCATGGGCGATTTTTCCAGCATCCCCGCCACGAACACCTGCTCGCCCGTGCCGGGAAGGGAGATGCGCGCGGTCGCCTCGGGCACCGGTGACGCACTCTCCCCGGTCGGGGCGCTCAATATGAAGGTGACCCCGACGATGAGCCTGTCCTGGTACGGGGAGATGCGCAGCGTGACCTGCCAGCCCGCGAGAACCGCGCGGTTCACCGGCATGCTCGGAACGACGCGGAACAGGATGAACAGCCCCAGGGCGATCACGAGGAGGGGGAAGAATGTCAGGCGCCCTCCCCGCCTCCTGCGGCGCCGGGAGACCAGCGGTCTGCTGCCGGGCAGCGCGGGGCGCGGAAGCTCACTGGCGCGCCGGGCCTCCGTGTCGTCGTAGATGACGGCGCCCTTCTTGATATTCAGGACCGGGTGCTTCATTTCCAGAGAACGCGTGACACCAGGGGCACCAGGTCCTCGGCCAGGAACCACCCGTTCCGACGCGCCGCACGCGCTCCCGTGAAAGCATGCAGCGAGACCCCGAACAGGGCGGCCTCGAGGGGCGGGAGCCCCCCTGCGATTCCTGCGGCAATGAGGCCGGCCAGAACATCCCCTGCCCCGCCCGTCGCGAGCGCGGGATTTCCGCCGTCGAGGATCCAGTAGCGTCCCGCAGGACCGGCGACGATCGTTGAGTGACCCTTCAGGACGACGATGGCGTTCAGCCTCTCGCTCGCCGCGAGCGCGCGTCCCACCGGATCGTCCAGCACCGCGTCTTGGGCCGTTCCTGTGAGACGTGCGAACTCACCCGGATGCGGCGTGAGCACCCAACGGCCGCCGAGGTCGATTTCCCGGGCGGCGGCCTTTCTTCCCAGGAGGGTGATCGCGTCCGCATCGATGACACCCGGGAGAGGAAGCACAAGAAGCGAGTCCAGCCACGCAGCCTTCTCGTCGGAGAGCCCCCATCCGGGCCCGACGAGGACTGCGGAATACCGCGAGGGATCCCAGGCATCGCCCTCACGCGGGGGCGATGTCTTTTTCCCGCCTGCCTGCGGCGGGTCCCAGGGCCTGCACATGACCGAGGTGAGCTTCGGCGCTACGACCGGGTAGATCTCCGTGTCGGTGAAAAGGGTCACCAGGCCCACACGCGCGCGCGCGGCTGCCGTGGCGCACAACCACGCGGCACCGGTGGTGCCCCGGGTGCCGGCAAAGACCGCCAGGTGGCCACGCCTGTTCTTGTGGGTGTCCGCCGGGATCCGCGGGGCCAGCTTCTTCCATGCCCGGGGCGAGAGAAGCTCGCCGGCGATTGCCGGATCTTCCACCAGCGCCGGGGGAAACCCCACGGGGACAACGTAGATGCGGCCGCACAACGCGCGCGCCCGCGGAAGGTACAGGCAGAGCTTGGGCAGTCCCATCGTGAGGGTCAGGTCGGCACGCACGGCGGGAGAGCCGGGCGTGTACCCGTCCCCGACGCCGCTGGGCACATCGAGTGCCGCCTTTTTCCCCGGGCTCTGGTTCACGCACTGCACGAGATCCGCCAGGGGCGGCCGCAGGGCGCCGTGGATGCCGGTCCCCGCGATGCCGTCCAGTATCCAGGAGGCTTCCGCGAGACGGCTCATCACGAGGTCCTGCTGCACGGGCCAGTCGATCGTCTCGATGCCAAGGGCGTCGCATGCGGCGAGATTCCGGCCGGGATCCGAATCCTTCTCGGGCCTGCCGCCCGCCAGCACGATGGTGAGCGGCTCCACGCGCTCCACCGCCGCCTGCCGGGCCATGACGAAGGCGTCGCCGCCATTGTTACCCCTGCCGGCCACCAAGACCAGGCGGCCGCGGGGACGTCGTCCTCCCCAGACGATCCTCCGGAGGACGGACCAGGACTTCACGCCCGCGTCTTCCATCAGGAGCATCGAAGGGAACGCAAACTCGGCCTGCGTCCGGCTGTCGATGCGCGCCATGGCCTCCGAGCTCACGATCTTCAAGGCTATTCCCCTTTCAGGAGGAGGTCCGAACGCCACCAGGACACGTGCGCCTTTGACTTGTCGGCCAGCAGCCCGTAGATGATGCCCGTGGAAGAAAGATGGATGTCCCGGAAGGCGAGCTCCGAATCCTCGATGACCACGCGCCTCTGCGCGCGCACGCGTCCCGAGGGATCCACGATCTGCAGGGTGTAGAGGTTCGTGTCGGTGTAGGCGAGCAGGTAGAAATACCCGCCGGTGCTCACCCCGAGCACGTCGCTGGGCGGTGAGGGTATCTCGATGGTCTTCAGCCCGGCCTTGGTCCGGTGCGGCGGATTCGTGGGGAACTGGACTGAGCCGGGGCCGTACTGCTGGGTGCGCAGGTCCAGCTCGTACGCCTGGGTGGTGACGGCGTCGTTGGAGGCAGGTGCGGCGGAGCGCGCGTCCACGGCATCCTGGTAGGAGGAAATGATGAGGTACAGGAGCGGTGACTGCAGGTCGGGGAGCACGCTCACGAGCACCTGCGTGACGCCGCGCTCGGGCCTGGTCGGCAGGTTGCTGTTGGAAATCTCCACCTGGTACAGGGGTGCACCGTCGCGCGAATACCAGAACACCTCCCAGGAGCGGGGGAGCCTGCAGACCACGACGAGCTGTTCGTTCGCGGTCACGTACAGCGCGGACACGTAGGGGAACGGTGAACCTCCGATCCCCTCCTCTCCGAGGGAACCGAGCTGCCGGCCCTTGCGGTCGAAGCGCAGGATCACGCGGCTGCGGGTCACTCCGCGGTCCGTGTCCTTCACTGCCTTCGCCTCGGGGACGGCGTCTTCCACGTACAGGGTGCGGTCGCTGGCCACCGCGATGTGCCCGATGTCGGTGAAGGGGTAGGCGACGAATCCACGCGTGCTCACTACGCCGCGGTAGCCCGCGGATTCGGCGCCGCGGTAGCCCGCGGATTCGGCGCCGGAGGCGTTGACGTCCGCCGGCCCCAGGGTCGTCGGGGCAGGATTCGTCTGCGGGTTGTAGAGAAGAAAGATCAGGTCGCCGTAGGAGGAGAAGACCATGATCTTGCCTGCGCTCCCGTTGGCAACGTAGAACCATCCATCGCGCATGGTGAGGCTGTTCGCGCGCTCCACCATGGCGTTCTCGAACTGGAACAGGTCGATCTGATCTTCCATCTTGCCCATGGACAGCGAGAACAGCTCGCTGCTTACCAGTTCTTCGATTCCCTTTCTCTGGCATCCGGCAAGCACGATGGCTGCACAGCATCCGGCAGCCAGAAGGGCGGGACCACTGCGCCGCGGTACCCCGCGGATTCGTTTGCGGAACTTCTGCGGCATCGGCGATCCATCGTAGCGGCCTTCCCTTGACCTGTCAATCTCTCGGGCGGTACAATGTCGGCATGCTCCAGAACATCCTCACCTTCTTTCTGGGCTCAAAGCATGAGCGCGACCTGAAAGAGCTCGTGCCCATCGTGCAGAAGATCAATTCATTGGAGCCGGAGGTGATGGCATGCGCGGACTCGGATTTTTCCGGCAAAACTGAGGAGTTCCGCCGACGCATCACGGAGGGAGAGACCCTGGACAGCATCCTGCCCGAGGCGTATGCCCTCGTCCGGGAAGCGGCACGGAGGAAACTGGGCGAGCGCATTTTCGATGTGCAGCTGATGGGCGGGGTTGTCCTTCACAAGGGAAGGATCACCGAGATGAAGACCGGCGAGGGAAAAACCCTTGCCAGCGTGCCGGCCGCATACCTCAACAGCCTGACGGGCAAGGGCGTGCACGTGATCACGGTGAACGACTACCTCGCCGAGCGCGACGCGGCATGGATGGGCCCCATCTACGGACTGCTGGGGGTGAGCGTCGGGGTCATCCTCAGCCAGATGGACAACGCGCTGCGCAAGGAATCCTATTCGAAGGACATCACCTACGGGACGAACAACGAGTTCGGCTTCGACTACCTTCGGGACAACATGTGCTGGAGCCCGGCGGACAAGGTGCAGAGGGGTCACGCCTACGCCATCGTCGACGAGATCGACAACATCCTCATCGACGAGGCGCGCACGCCCCTCATCATCTCGGGCATGGCGGAGGATGACACCTTCAAGTTCGCGGAGGTGAACAAGCTCGTCGAGCAGATGGTGGAGTGCGAGAAGGATCCCGACACCGGCACCTACCCCGATGGGGAGGCGCAGCCGGCGGGTGACTTCAAGCTGGAGGAGAAAAACAAGAGGGTCACCTTCACGGACCAGGGCATGAACCATATCGAGGAGCTCCTTCTGCGGCGCGGGCTCATCCGCGGTTCGCTGTTCACCGACGAGAACTTCGAGTTCATCCATTATTTCACGCAGGCCCTGCGTGCCCACAAACTGTACGCGAAGGACGTGGACTACGTCGTGCAGGACGGCAAGGTGCAGATCGTGGACGAGTTCACCGGGCGCATCCTCTACGGCAGGCGCTACTCCGAGGGACTTCACCAGGCCATCGAGGCGAAGGAGAGGATCAAGATCGCCCAGCGCAACCGCACCCTCGCCACGATCACTTTTCAGAACTACTTCCGCATGTACGGGAAACTGGCCGGCATGACGGGGACGGCGGACACGGAGGCGCAGGAGTTCGGAAAGATCTATAACCTGGATGTCGTGGTCATCCCGACCAACCGGCCGGTGGACCGGGCGGATGCGGACGACGAGATCTACCTCACCGAAGAGGAGAAGCTTGACGCGATCTGCAGCTCCATTGCGGACCTGCACACGAAGGGCCAGCCCGTGCTCGTCGGCACGATTTCTATTGAGAAATCGGAAAAGCTCTCCCGGATGCTGATCGCCCGCGGCGTCCGCCACGAGGTTCTCAACGCGAAAAACCATGCGCGCGAGGCGATGATCATTGCGGATGCCGGCGCAAAGGGCTCCGTCACGATCGCCACGAACATGGCGGGCCGCGGGACCGACATCAAGCTCGGAGGGAACCCGGAGTTCCGGGCCCGGAGGAAAGCCGGCACCCAGGCGCCGGAAGAGGTCGTGCGGGCCGCGCTTGCCGAAGAGTACGGGAAGTGGCTCCTCGACTACCAGGAGGTGAAATCCCTGCGGGGCCTTCACGTCCTGGGCACGGAGCGCCACGAGGCGAGGCGTATCGACAACCAGCTCCGCGGCCGGTCGGGCCGGCAGGGAGATCCCGGGTCCTCGCGGTTCTACATCTCCCTTGAGGACGACCTGATGAGGCTGTTCGGCGGGGAGAACATCAAGGGCCTCATGTCGCGGATGGGAATGAAGAAGGGCGAGCCCATCGTCCACCCCTGGCTCAACCGTTCGATCGAGCGCGCGCAGAAGAAGGTGGAGGAACGCAATTTCGAGGTGCGGAAGCACCTCCTGGAATACGACGACGTGCTCAACGAGCAGCGCAAATTCATCTACGCCCGGCGTGACGAGATCATCTCCGATCCGCACCTGAAGGACCGGGTCATTGCAACAGGGGAGGAGCTTTTCGGCGAAATCTTCGAGCGCTACCGCGCCTCGGGTGACAATCCCCAGACACGCGTGGCGACCCTCCTGGCGGAGATGAAGGAGAGTCTCTTCCATGATCCCGTCCGAACCCCGGCGGAGCTTGCCGCCCTTCCGCCGGAGGAGCTGAAGAAGGTGCTCCTCGACGAGCTGCGCGAAAGCATCAACACGAAGTCCGCGGAGATCGGGGAAGAGGTGCTGAACCGATTCATCCAGTTCGAGTACCTTCGGAGCATCGATTCGAGGTGGCAGGATCACCTGGAGAACCTCGAGGCGTTGCGCGAGGCGGTGTACCTCCGCGCCTACAGCCAGAAAAACCCTCTGCTGGAATACAAGCTGGAGGGGTTCCAGATCTTCGACGACATGCTCTATGAGATCAAGACGGCGATTGCGCGCAAGATCTTCCGCGTGCGCATCCAGCATGCGCCCGAGAAACCTCCCGCGGGCGCCCGGGCCGGCGCGGCCGTTCAGGCATCGCACAACGCCATGGGCCAGTTCGCCGCAGGCGGTTCGGGAACCACCGCGGTCAGCGCCAGGGGTACGCCCGCATCGATGGGCGGAAACGGCGGGGGCTCACAACCCCAGCAGGTGCAGATCAAGCGGGCCGTGCCGAAGGTGGGAAGAAACGACCCGTGCCCCTGCGGCTCGGGAAAAAAGTACAAGTACTGCCACGGGCAGTAGGAGACTTTTCAGGCCTTGACTGAACGCCTTCGGGCGAAGGCAAGGGCCGCGCCAAAACCGTACAGCATTCCCGCGGAGACGCACGCGAGCGTGATCGCCTGCAGCATCTGGCCGGCCAGCGTGGTGGCACCGGACCGCAGCAGGGTGAGGAAGATCCCGACCAGGGCGGGCAGCTTCACGATGAAGAGTCCGAAAAGGCCTGAGGTGACCAGGGAGAGCGGCACGTTCCTGCTCTGGGCGATATCCAGCCGGCGCAGGAGGCCCCCCAGCCTCACGCACAGGAACAGGAAGCCGTCCAGGGCGAGAAGGATGACCACGAAGGCGAGCACGGGAAGGAAGAAGATGCCGATCACCGACACGATCAGGAGCAGGGTCACGACGGGAATGACGACGAGCGACACGGCGAGGGTGATGACCGTCTCCCGCCACGACGCCGGGATGGACTGGTACATCATGCGCGCGTGCCCCTCCCTGTAGAAGCAGCTCAGGAAGAGCGCGAATCCAAGGAGGACGTACCCCAGGAGCTGCCGTCCCGTGGCGAGCACCTGCACGGAGAACTGCGTGCCCAGGATGCCGAGGAACGGGATCTTGATCTGGGGGACCTGGCTCACGCTGCCGCGGACCACTGCGCCAGGAGCTGCCGCAACCTTTCCACCCAGGGTCACGACGCTGCCGGTCACCTCTGCGCGGGGGGAAAGCTCGACGTCGGCACCCACCGCCCACACGTCCCCGTCCACCCGCGAGTTCACCGTGACCTTGCCGCCGATGCTCAGCACGTCACCGGTGCGCGGGGAGTCCACCCGCAGCGGCCGGCCGACGCTCACGCCGCCCCGCAGGAGGAACGACAGCCCGTTCAGGCCAATGGTGACGTTCGTGTCCCCGCTCCTGTAGACGAGGCGTAGGGGGAGGAGACTCCACGTGCTGGGTTCCTCGCC
>JBEKXR010000199.1:0-7044 GCA_049511935.1 Spirochaetia bacterium
GAAGCTGCGCCGGGTCGCGCGGCAGGCTGTGAGTCTGCCGGTCTTCGTAGATCTGAAGGAAGTGCTCGACCCGGCGCAGGAAGATGTAGTCCTGCGCGAGCTGGTCGGAGATCTCCTTCGCAAGGATTCCCTCCTCTGCGAGCGCCTTCAGCGCGGGCAGCGTTCCGCCGCAGAGAAGCCGCGGATGATCGTGCGCGTGCGAGAGCTGAAGCCCCTGTGCCAGGAACTCCACGTCGCGCAGACCTCCGAGGCCCGTCTTGATGTCCGTGGTGGAAAGGACGCTGCGGGACAGTCCGCGCAGCGCCTCCCGTCGAAGAGTGTCGATTGCCGCGGCCACCTCCGCCCGCCCGCGCGGAACGAGGAGCCGCTTTCGTGCGGCATCGAGGAAGGCGGCTCCCAGCGCCGGGTCACCGGCCACCGGCCTCGCCTTCAGGAGCGCCTGCAGCTCCCACAGGGCGGCGTGCCGGCCGTAGTATTCATCCAGGGCCGGGAGGGTGAAAACGAGCTGGCCCGAGGTGCCATAGGGCCGAAGCCGCAGGTCGACCCGGTACGCATACCCTTCCGTGGTGTGGGCGGAGAGATCCGCCCTGAGTGTCTCCATGAGCCTGCTCGCCGGTTCCACCGGGTCCGCCCCGCTGTCGTCCGCGCACACGCCGAGCAGGTCGACGTCGGAGCTGTAGTTCAGCTCCCGTCCTCCCAGCTTTCCGAATGCCACGATGCAGAAACGGAATGCGTCGCTGCCGCCGCCTGCGGGGCGAGCCTCGCTCTGCCGTCGCTCAAGCGCCGCGGCGATCACCCCGTCGGCCAGATCGGAGATCTCTTCCATGATGCGCGGCGTGGGGACGCCGAGGCATATGTCCCGCGCCCCGATTCTCAGTATTTCACGCCGGCGAAACCGGCGCAGCGAATCGCGCCACTCATCCAGGCCGGGCGACGACCGCGAGAGCTCCCGCATCTCCTTCACGATGTCGGCGCTGTTGCGGCGCGCGTGGATGACGTCGGGCCTCCCGATCGCTTCGAGGAACACAGGATCCCGCACCAGGGTATCGGCGAAGAACTGGCTCGCCGAAAAGATGCTGAGGAGGATCTCCAGCCGCATCGGCTGGGAGAGGATCTGGCGCAGGTGCGCGGCGGGTTCCGGCAGCGCCTGGAGGAACCGCTCCCAGTTGTTGAGCGCCATGTCGGGGTCGGGCCGGTGGGCGAGCACGTCACAGGCGATGATCGCCAGCCGCGCGAAGAGCGTGCGGTCCTCTCCTCCGATCCGTCGAAGATTCAGCAGGGCGCGCGCCGGATCGGCGAATCCTCGCTCCGCAAGGGCGCGATGCGCCAGCTCCTCGGGCACCTCGTCGGAGAGGATCAGGTCCGCAACGGTGACCACGGGCGCGCCCGGGAGGCTGTCCCTTCCGAAGTGGCGCTGGACGAATGCGCGGACCGCGGCCGTGTGGGTCTCGAAATCGAGGTGCAGCTTCTGTGCCGGCGTGCTTTCAGGCTCCGCCGTGTAGCCCATGCGCCGTGCAAGATGCACATACTCGTGGGAGTCCAGCCCCGGCAGAACGAGGTCCCGGGCGGAGCCGCGCAGCATCCTCAGGCCGTTGATCAACCGCCGGAAGAAGCGGTACGCGGCCACCAGCTCCCCGGCCTCAGATTCTTCCACGACGCCGATCGATGCGAGGGTGTGGAGAGCCTCGTGGATCCGCGGCGTGCGAAGCCGGCGCTCCGTGGCGCCATGCATGACCTGGAGGATCTGCACCGCGTACTCCAGGTCGACGAGCGCCCCGGGGCTGAACTTCGCGTTGAGGCCCTCCCCCGGCCGCCGTGGTTCGGGCCGCTCGCGCCGGTCCGCTACGGGGGGAGGGGCGGTTTTCTCCTGCACCTGGCGCGCCCGCAGCTCGCGCAGCTCCTTGAGGTCGATGCTCTCCGCGGTATACACCATCTCGTCGCGGAGCCGCTCGATCTGGCCGCCGAAGTCCCCGTCTCCCCCGACGGCCCTGAGCCTCACGAGGGCCAGTCTCTCGTACGAGTGCGCCGGACCACCGCGCGCGTAGTAGGTGCAGAAGCTCTCGAGGCTGCAGGCGAGCGGTCCTGCCGCACCGTAGGGCCGCAGGCGGAGATCGATGTGAAAGATGCCTTCGCGCTTGGCATGCACGAGGCGCAGAAGCTCGCGGACCACCTTGTCGAAGAATTCCGCGTTCTCGATGCTCTCGGGCCCCCCGGTGGACCCGCTGTCGCTGTAGACGAGCAGGATCTCGATGTCGGACGCGTATCCCAGAGCCACGCCTCCCATCTTGCCGAGGCCCATGATCGCGACGCGCACGGGAAGCCCCGCCACGGTGCGCGGCTCCCAGAACTTCTGCGCGAGGGTCCGCTGGGCGTACGAGGCGGCTGCTTCGACCACCGCCTCGGCGAGGGCGGTGAGCCTCCGACTCAGGAGGAGAAAATCGTTTTCGAAGGCTTCCTCGGAGGCGGCATTCGGCGCTGCAGGTCGGCGCGAGGTGAGGATGTGGTCGAGGTCGAAGAGGTAGATCTCCCTGTCTTTGAACTCGTTCAGACGTCGGGCGAAATCCTCCGCGTCCACGGCGCCCGCCACGGCGGCATTCAGCCTCTCGCGGAGGCTCTCGATCGGCTCGGAGAAGCGGCTCCCTCCCATCTGCGGGGCGAGCATGGGAAGCAGCTCTTCGTACTGGAGGCGCACGAAGTCCTCCCAGAGGAAGGTGCTCGCCCCGAGGAGCTGGGCAAGGTCGCGCAGGACCCCCTGGTCGGAGAGCATCTGCACCCACCGGCCCTGCCCGGGCATGGCGAGCACCTCGCGCACCAGCTGCTCGAAGCGTACCAGCGCGGCCAGCGGATCCGGCGCGCTGGGCAGGAATGAGGTGAACTGCTTGGTGAGGAGCACAGAGAGCTTGATCCTGTCGATGACGGCAGGATCCGAGATCGCGCGTCCCGACGCGTCGACGAACTCGAACTCGTCCTCGATCCTCTCGCCTTCCGTTCGAATGGTGACGTGCTCGATGGAGACGTCCTGGAGTGTGAGGGCCGTGGCGAAGGTGAACAGGAAGAACGGCGTGTCCTGAGAGAGCACGCGCATGCGGGTGCGGCCCGCGGCCGAGCTGCTCACATCGATGCGGACCGGGTACAGGACCGTGCCTCCCCCGGTCCGCGCAAGCTCGCCGAGAGTGGCCCCGGCCATCTCGTTGACGAGCTGGCGCGCCTTCTCTACCGATTCCGCGCCGCGCTCGAAGAGGGAGAAAACCTCTGCCAGCCTCTCTGCCAGTCGTGCAGGCCAGGTGTCATCCCAGCGGGAGGACGCGACGGTTCCGGTGAACGTGTCGATGATCCGGCGCCTTCGCAGCTCGGCCTCGCGGGGGGAATCCGGGGCGGGGCGGGTCCAGGTGAAGATGTCTCCGCCGACGATGTTGAAGCCCATCGAGGAGAGGATGCCCGCGATCGCGGAGAACGCACCGGGGTGGTCGAACGCGAGGACCGTGACCCGCACGCCCGCCGGTTCCGGGTCCACGAGCACCGCCGCGGGCAGCTCGGGGCCAAGCGAGGAAATCGCGCCGACGTGCCGGGCGATCTCGGCGGGGTCGAAGAGCTCGAAGTAGCGGGAGTCCAGCCGCGCGACGTGCTCTGCCGCAAGGCGCCGGTCCACGCCGGGCGCAAGAGAGACCAGCTCGTCGGAAGAGATCGGCGGCATGCAGTCCTGCTTCCATCGACTGTAGCAGAAAGGCCGCGACCCGGCCAGCCGCTGCTCTCCCGCGCCGTTGACACTGTCCACGCCGTGTGCGATGAAATCCCAGCGGCATCGATGAGGACAAACGAATCACATCCGGTCCCCGGCGTCACGATCCTGGGCGAGTATCCCTTCGCCCGAACCCCGGCCGGCAAGCTGAAAGCACGGATCGCCACGGCGTTCCCCGGCCACGACGCGCTCGTCACCGTGCCGGGCATCCATGTCACTCAGCGGCAGGCTTTCCTCGACCATCTGGACGACCTGAAGCGCGCCCGGGGGGAGCCTCCTCTCACGCAGGGGGAGAGGGACAGGGAATGGGGACTGGCGGTAGACCTCATCATCGAGGAGGGCGCGATCCAGATCCGGCCTGATCCGGACAAGATGGACCTCGCCTTCCTGGCCGACGAGCTGCTCCAGCGGCTGCTCGCGAAGCACCGCATCCGGTTTCTGGGAGTCCTGAACGAGCGGGTGCGGGAGGCGATCAAGCGGCGCGGGGAGCTGTGGCGGATCACGCCGCTGCCGAAAACCTCAGAAGAGATGCGGGCCATGATCGAATCCTCCCGCATCGGCATCGACGGGCGCGAGATCTACTACTACGGCGAGCTGACGGGCACCCGCTTCCTCACGTTCCAGGAGTTCCAGGGACTCGGCCGGCTGGACGATGCAGGGCTGCGCTCCCACCTGGCGGAAATCGCACGGCATCTCGGAAGGAGGAATGCGGCGGGCAATCACGAGGTGGCGTTCTTCGGAACAGGCGCGGGCATTTCCCGTGCCGACTTCACCCGGATCAATTTCGAAAAACTGGATTCCGAGGGCCTCAGGGAGGCGTTCAGCGGGCTCGTCGAGAAGTTCAGGGCCGCGGCGAAGCCGTCGCTCCTCCGGGACGATCCCGAGAACCTGGAATGGAAGAACGCCATGGTGGCCGCGCTCATCGGCCGCGAGAATGAGCTCGTGACGGAGGGAGACCTTCTCGGGCTGAGCGCGGAGTTTTTCATGCAGATCGAGTGGCTGCCCGGGGGACGCATGGAGGAGGGCGAGCTGATGCTCGATCCGGTTCTGGACGTCTCCGAGGCCGGTGGCGGGCCGGGCGAGCACCTGCGGGACGAAAAATCGCGCAAGTTCATCATGAACTTCGTGCGGGAGTACGGGGACCTGGAGTTCGTGAACGTCGGCCGGGTGATCGGCTCGCTCTCACGGCGCGCCGCGATGCCGGGCCGGCGGGGCGTGTACATCGCGGCGCTCAAGCAGCGCCGGAACCCGGCGGAGATCGTGACGATCATCAGGATGCAGAAGCAGGGCGTACGCGAGTACCTCGAGCAGGGCCTCTCCCTCCTGGACGCGATGATCAGCGCCGAGGAGTATACCGAATACGTCCTCGACCGGCGGCTGGGCTGCCGGCAGCTCGGGATGAACCTCCCCCTGAGGGTGACGGCGAAAAAAATCAGCGAGCGCTACGCCCCGGCGAGAGGCGCGGGGTATCCGATCTGGACGCCCTACTTCGAGAGGGAATACATCCGGGGCATCGCCACCGACAAGCTTCCCCCCGCCCTGTTCGAATCACGGGAGTTTGCCGTCAGCTGCGCGCACCTCCTCGGCCAGGCCGCGGCCCCGAACATCGTCGTGGGGCGGTGCGACAGGACAGGCAGCCCCCTGTTCGACGACGGTGACGAGGTGATGATCCTCGATGCGGAGGGCTTGCCGCAGGACATCGTGGTGACCGATCATACGGGCACCTTCAACGACTATGCCTGCCCTCTGGGAGAGTTCACCGTGAAGTACGCGCTGCCGGTCACCCGGCGGCGGAGCTCCCTTCCGGACCCGGCCGCCTTCGCGCGGGCGTATTGCGCGGCGTTCGAGGACCGGCTCCAGAGGATCCAGGAAGACTATCGACGGAGAAGGAAGGCATTTGACTCGCTTTTCCTGCACCTGCCCGCGCAGGAACCCGGCAGCTTTGCGTACAGGTGGAAGAGGGTACTCGCCCGCCTGGAAGAAACCAATCCGACGGCGGTCGCCGACCTGGTCCGCGGCAACATCGAGCGTTGATCCGCCCTGACAAAAAGACGGGGGCCTTGAATGAAATGATAGCCCGATCGATTTTCCGCACGGTGAAGGCCGCGTTGGTTCAGCGGTGTCCAAGCCCACTGGGAATGCTGCAATCGGTGAAGGCAGCAGGAGGAAGGCAGTCTCCCCCGGCCTGGACGATCATGGGGCGGTTCGGTTCGGCCTTCAGTTCAACGAGGCGAGCTGAAGCCCAGGCGGAGCCCTTGCGATCTTCACGAGGGGCGCAGGATCTTGTGTACTTCTGAAGGGTCGATGATCAAGGTGATGATTTTCATCTCGGAACCGCATGGGTGTCATTGTCTCGCCCATTTTGTTGAAGGCGATGTCCGAGTTTTGCTCGGCTTCGCTCGATTTCGGCTGCCGCCGCTCATGTCCACGCGCTGAAAAGAGATACCGTCGCCCGCTTTGCTCGCGTTCGCTCGGCTCAGTTTCTCTTTTGCCGTGCCGGTGGTCCTACAAGTGGTCCTACTGAAATCCGGTCCACAGGTGTGCAATCATATGCTGTGAGACTTGCCAGCTTTTCGAGCCCCTGCCAGCTCAATTCTCCCGGGTCAGAGCATGTCCATCCAAAACCACAATTCGCGTGAATAGATCCTCCCCTGAATAGATGTTCTCGGTAGGGTGGAGAGAGAGTATCACGCCGATGAGTTCTGCAACTCGGCGGATAGCGCTTCCAAGAACAGGTCCACGTTTTCAGGCCTTGCCGTGTGCCCCATGAGGCCAATGCGCCAGATCTTGCCCGCCAGGGGTCCAAGCCCCGCGCCGATCTCAATGTCGTGCTTCTCCAGCAGGTTCCTTCTTACGGCCGACTCATCGGTTCCGGCAGGGCAATAGACCGAGTTCAACATTGGCAGACGGTATTCCGGCTCGACCATCAGATCAATCCCCAGCGCGCGCAGGCCCGCAACGAGCGCATGATGGCTTTGGAGATGCCGGGCGAAAATCTTCTGCAGCCCTTCCTCCTCGATGAGTTTTAGCCCCTGGTACAATGCGTAAAGCATGTTAATGGGCGCCGTATGATGGTAGCTTCTTTTCGATCCTTCCCAATAGCGGATGATCATGGAAACATCGAGATACCAGTTCGGCACCTTCGACTTGCGGTCGTTCAGAACTTTCACCGCGCGTTCCGAAAACGACAGGGGCGCGAGTCCCGGGGGAACGGACAGGCATTTCTGAGTGGCGCTGTACAACGCATCGATTCGCCATTCATCCATGCGAACTTGAATACCGCCGAGACTCGTGACCGCATCGAC
>JBEKXR010000200.1:0-7044 GCA_049511935.1 Spirochaetia bacterium
AGCCACCAGTTGAAAACATCGAGGTAGAGGTCGGTATAGGACGAAGAGGCGGGGCCCGTCAGATAAGAGAGGATGGCGCCTGCACCAGTAGAGACGCCGAAGCGGACAACGGAATCCGGGGGGAAGAACAGGTACGCGCCGACGCCCAGGTTCATATCGTAGTGGAACACCGGATTGCCCGCCGCATTGAGCGGGGGTTGTGCGAAAAGGTAGTTGCCGATGAAAAAAAACGTGGTGTCAGGGCGAGTGTACACTCGCAAGGCGGCACCCAGCCCCAGGAGCTGGCCCAGGGCCCAATCCACTTCCAGTGCTCTTTTCTGCTCGCTGACGAGCCGTGAGAGACGCACTTCGCTCGCCACACGCACTGTCTCCTGGGAAGGGTCGAAACCCCGCTTGCGTTTCTCCACGCTGAACACCGACCCCAGAACGAGCCCTCCAGTTTTCCAGACCAGCTTCCCATCGGAAATCGCACCGATCCTTGTCCTATCGACCAGGAACACTTCCATCCCTTCGTCCGGGGACACGAAAGTGAGATTTGACAGCGTCGGCACCCTCTTGACAGGGGCGCCTCCCGCGCCAATCAGGGCGGGACTCTGTGTCAGCCGGATCTTCGGCAGCATCTCTGCCACCCTGTCATGAAGCGAGCTGTAGAAGGCGATGTTGAATCGGGCCGTCTGCTGCAATCCCCCGGCGAGCGCTCCTGCTGCAACATCCCAGCACTGCAGCGAGATGTAGATGCTCTCGTCCACGACAGTGAAATACCCGGTGACTGCAAGAGCGGCACCGACGGCCTGCGCGACTGACAATGCGGCGGATTCGGTAAGAAGCGCCCGGGTGTCCAGGCCGCGTTTCTGGGCTTCGCTGCTCCATTTCTCCGGAGGAATCACGCTGTACCCCCCCACCTCGAAGGCCGCGCTCACGCTCGCCGTGATGGGCTGCTCGTAGTCCCTGTTTTCAGTCCCAGTGGAAAAATCCTGTAGTGTGAAGACCGCGCATTGAGTTTTCGCGCCCGCGTCCTGCTGCTGCCCATGAGCCGGAAGCGCGAAGAGAACAAGAATGGATGCAAACACGGCTGTTCGCGTTGGGAATGGGTTCACCGGCGTGACTCTTTCAACAAGTGTAGTCATCGCCATGCCCGTTTTCAAGCCAAACGAGCATTCCCTGACCTCGGGGACCGCTTGCCAGGGATGCTCACGCGTCCTTGAACGCTGCGCGCCGTTGCACTACACTCGACTTCTGCCATGCACCCTCAGGATCTTCTTCCACTTCTGCGGGCCTTTGCCCTGAAGACCCGCAGTCCCAATATCGATCTCCGCCAGTTTCTCGCATCCCTCTCGAAAGGTGAGGCGCAGCCCGGCGAGGTCGAGGCGGCGATCAAGGACCTGCCGCCGGAGTCGGTCATCGTGTTGTCGAAGGAGGGTGAGAGACCGCGCATCCTCGCGCTGCCGGATTTTCACGTCATCGCCCTGATCGATGAGTACCGAAGGCTCGCGGATGAGTCGGCCCGGCCTTTCCCGCGGGAGGAGACGGCGCCGGCGATTCCCGCGAATGCGATCATCGCCGCCGACATCAAGGCCCAATTCGGCGCCCTGATGGAGACCAGTGGACCGGGCATGAAGGGAATCGTGCGGCTGCAGTTCCCCGAAGGGGTCGACTCTCTCCTCGTGCCCCAGGAAAGCGTCGGATCCCACCTCGTGGACGCCGCGGTGGCGAAGATCAGCCGCTACCTCCAGGACGGGAAGAACGCGGCCTACGCGGAAACCAAGCTCCTCGGCGCCCTTCGCGGAGCCGAGGTCGCCGTCCGTCAGTACATGGAAGACGTGGCCCTCCGCCCGAAGAAGGCCGCGTCGACCGTCATCGCTCCCACGGACTTCAGCTTCCGGTTCTGGACCCACCTCTCCAATCTCGTGCTCCAGGATTTCCGGGCCAAGGCGGAGAAGACGGACCAGGACATGGCGGTGGTCCAGTCCGCATACATCATCGGCTACGCGGTTTTTCACAAGAAGGGAGCCGTGCAGAGGGAAAAAGAGTGGGCCGACGATCGCAAGAACCTGGAGACGCAGATGCGCAAGGCTCCCTTCGTCTTCGGCTTCCAGGACCTGTACAGCCTGAAAGACGACAAGGGCGCGACTTTCGTCGCAAAGCACAGCAGGGACTTCATCCATTCCTTCCTGAAGGAGAAGACGACGCGGACGGGGGAGGAGACGATCTCGTACCTCGTCCGATTCCATGCCGCGGCACAGAAGAAGGATTACTTCATCCACCGGGACTTCGTCGTGCCGGTGTTCCTGAAAAAGCTTTCCGAGTGCGCCGAGGAGCTGCGGCGACGCTACCTGGATGAATGGACCGCCTCCCTGAAGGAGGATCGCATGCCGGACCAGGCGAAGAGCGATGCTTCCTTTCGCAGGGACGTGGAGGTGAGGGTTACCCATGGGTTCCCCCTGCTCACCGCGCTGGCAAACGGCGGGCTCCTGTACGTCCTCGGCGAGGAAGCTCGCATCGGAGACAACGCGAAGACGGAGCTCAAGAAATGCTTTGCCGTGGAGAACATCCTGCGGCCGTTCGATGAGCTGCTCGGGCTTTCGAGGGTCCAACTGCTGAAGAATGCGCAGATGTACCTCCCGTTCTGGATGACGGTGCCGATCCTCGGTGCGATCCTCAGGACGTTCAGGCGGATGTTTGGCGGGCGCGGGCGCGTTCGCGATACGGCGGATGAACCCGGGGCGGAGCCTCCCGTCCGGCCGGAGGCAAAGATTGTCGCGCGCCAGGTGACGGAGGAGGCGGCGCCGAAAGCACCGAATCGGGAGAACCTTTTCCGATACCGGCGCAGCGTCCAGTCACTCATTTCGCAGTACGTTCCCAAAGGGAGCACTATCGATGCCGCCCTTGCGGATCTCGCGGAGAAGTGGAACCCGCTGTACGCCAGCGCGCAGAAGAGGAACCTCGTGGAGGACGTGAATGCCCTGGTGCGGGATTTCCTGAGGCCGGTCCGCCGGAGCTTTCTCGTGCGACCGCCCGATCTGAAGAGGATCCATGCCCTGGCGGAACAGTTGTCCACCAGCAAGAGCCTTGCGCAGATCAAGAAGCGGGACGTCCTGATGCGCTACATCGAGCTGTACATGGTCCGCTGCCTCCAGGTGAAGCAGGTGTAGACAGGGATGTCGAAGTCGGCCGAGGCCATGGATGGCCGGAAGGCCGACTGTAGACAGGGAGCCGTCTCTAACTCATCGGTCGGATGCGCACCTCGATGTCCTTCGCCGAAGCAAGGAGCGACTTGATCTTCGATGTATCGGTGTCTCCGAAGTGGTACGGGTAGAGGACCTTCGGCCGGAACGCCGCCGCCGCATCAAAAACCATTTCCGGGGTCATCGTGTAGGGAAGATTCATCGGCAGAAACGCGATGTCGATCCCCTTCAAGGCTTTCATCTCGCGGGTGTTCTCCGTGTCTCCCGCCAGGTAGACCCGCCGCTCACCCAGCGTGAGCACGTACCCGTTGCCGTTTCCCTTGGCATGATACGGAGAGCCGGGGGCGCGCATGTGCGCCACGTTGTAGGCGGGGACGGCCTCGATACGGATCCCATTCACTGACCTCGAGTCATCGTTGTGGAGGACCACGGCTCCCGGCACCTTGCCGGCGCATTTCGACGCGACGATGACGGTGGTCGTCGCCTTGCGCAGCGCGCCGATGGCCTCGGGATCCAGGTGATCGGAATGTTCGTGCGTGACAAGGATGATGTCCGCCCTGGGAAGCGTGGAATAGTCGGCGTACTGGCCCACGGGATCGACGTGGATTACGGTGTTCCCGTAGGTCAGCCAGAGGGTTGAATGCGCGACGAACGTGATCTTCAGATCCAGGGGTGCAGGTGGAAAAGTGTCTGCGGGGAACATGAGCTTCCTCCTTGGGCCGAGTATACAGTCGGCGCGCCTCTGTTGACAGTCAGCGGTCGAGCACGCCTAGTAGGCGAATGGCGTACGATTTTGACACCGTTGTGGACCGGCGCGGAACCAACTCCGTCAAGTGGGACTACGAGGAGAAGTACACCGGCATGACCGGACTGCTGCCCCTCTGGGTGGCGGACATGGATTTCCCCGCCCCGCCGGAAATCATGGGTGCAATCCGGCGCCGCGTGGACCACGGGATCTTCGGATACGTCCGGGAACCAGACTCATACTTCGAGGCTGCAGCGGCGTGGCTCGCACGCCGCCATTCGTGGCGCGTGCCCCGGGAATGGATGGTCGCCTCCCCCGGAGTGCTCCCCAGCCTCTCGGCGGCAATTCTTGCCTTCACGCAGCCCGGCGAGGGGATCGTCCTCCAGCCGCCCGTCTACCACCCCTTTGCCATGCGCGTGAGGTCCAACGGCCGGCGCGTTGTGGAGAACCCGCTGGTTGTCCGGCACCGCACGTGGCAGATGGACCTGGACGGGCTCGAGAAGGTAATCGACCAGGGCACGCGGATGCTCGTCTTCTGCAGCCCGCACAACCCCGTGGCCAGGGTATGGGAGCGCGACACACTCTCAAGGCTCGAGGAGATCTGCCGCGCGCGCGGCGTTCTGATCGTGAGCGACGAAATCCACAACGACCTGGTGATGCCCGGCTTCCGACACGTGCCGATCGCCGCGCTCTCCGAGGAGGCCGCATTGAACGCTGTCACCCTCGTGGCCGCGACAAAGACCTTCAACATCGCGGGGCTGGGCGGATCCCTCGCGGTCATCCCGGACGAGGATCTCCGCACGCGGTTCGAAGCGGTTCAGCACGCAGTCTTCTCGGCCGCGCCCAATGCCGTGGCCGTTGCGGCCTCCGAGGCGGCGTGGCGCCACGGGGAACGGTGGCTGGACGAGCTGCTGGTCTACATCAAGGGCAACTATGACCTGCTGAGGGGCTTCCTCGCGGAACGGCTCCCCTCGGTCCGGGTCTTTCCGCTCGAGGGCACATATCTCGCGCTGCTCGACATGAGCAGCCTCGGTCTCCCGGATGCCCCGCTGAAGCACCTGCTCCTTCGAGACGCCCGGGTGTGGCTGGACGAAGGCACGAAGTTCGGTCGAGGCGGTGAGGGAATGCAGCGCCTCAACCTTGCCTGCCCCCGCTCTCTCCTGGCGCAAGCGTTGGAGCGAATGGAAAAGGCTTTTCCACGGACGACGGCCTGACGGCTATGACCTGACCGCGCGCTTCCGATTCTTCCCTGCCGGCAGGGGCCTCCCCTTGGCAAGCGTCTTTCTTTTCGCTCGGGCCGGCGGGGCCTCCCCGGCCGGGCCCTGAGTGAGAAGCATCGGCGGCACGAGCGTCCACACGGCCAGCAGCACCGCGCCGTGCCATGGCTCGTAGTATGGCGGATGCACGAATCGCAGCGGCCCCGTGCCCATCGCATAGATCCAGACGACCAATGACAGGGTGGAAAGGACGAGCTGTGTCTTTGATTTCACTCCCCCGGCCATGGAAAGGTACAGAGGAGTGAGACCGACCAGAAGGAGGGCCATGACGAAATGGGGCCAGAACTTGCCGGGCATCACACCCTGGATGAACACGAAGACCGCGATCACCTCGCTGGGAATCAGCTTCAGCAATACCTGAAGGAAGGAGTTTTCCTGTTCGATCGCGCGGCCCATACATTTTCCTTTCAAAGAAGAAGATGCGTGCATTCTCGTGCATCGCGCCAGCGATGTCAACGTTTTTCAATCAGAGCGAAGGAGATATCGTTCACGTTCGTGCCCGTGGGACCGGTGACAATGAGCTCTCCTGCCGCCGCGAGAAACGCATGCGCGTCGTTTCGTGCGAGGCACGAGCGCGCATCGAGGCCTGCGCGCTCACCTTCCGCAACCGTGGCACCCGACGCGTAGGCCCCTGCGGCCTCGGAGTTGCCTTCCTTTCCATCTGTTGCGAAAGACGTGAGAAGGATCCCCGGTTCATTTCGAAGTTGGAGCGCAGCAGCCAGCGCGATCTCCTGGTTGCGTCCCCCGGTGCCGTCGCCTCTCACGCTGACGGTGGTCTCCCCTGCCGCGATGATGCAGGCGGGGGCCGGCACGGGTCGGCCGAAGCGGCGCGATTCGCGGGCCACGGATGCAAGGAGCCTGCCGGCTTCCCGGGCCTCGCCTGTCATCGACGAGGTGAGCACGAGCGCGGAAAACCCGCAGGCGCGCGCCTCCGCGGCCGCGGCCTCCACGGCCAGGGCGCTGGAAGCGACGATGACGGCAGCGTGCCGATGCGGCAGCGCCTTGGGCGTCTCCTCGATCAGCCCCGCCTGGCCTTTCTCCAGCGCTGTCCGAACAGATACAGGCACCCGGGTGGAGAGGTCGCAGCGCGCAAGCACGCCGAGCGCATCCGAGAAGGTGGACGGATCCGGCACGGTCGGTCCCGAGCCCACCACGGAGAGGTCATCGCCCACCACGTCCGAGATCGCCAGCGTCACCATGGTCCCCCTGCACGTCAGGGCAAGCCGTCCTCCCGCGAAGCCGCTCAGGTGCTTGCGGACGATGTTCAGCTCCTGGATCTCGGCGCCGCACCTCAAAAGGAGGGTAGTCGTGTCGACCAGGTCCTGCAGGCTCACATCGGGCATGGGATCGGGGAGAAGGCTCGAGCTGCCCCCTGAAATCAGGAACAGGCACAGATCCGGATTACCCAGTCCTTCCACCAGTGCCTCAGCCTGCCGCGCCGCCTCCTGGCCCTGGTCGTCCGGGACAGGATGGCCGGCGTGAAGGATCCGCATCCCCGAGCCGCGCAGAGCATCGGCAGAGTACCCGTGGGGAATGACGACCAGACCTTCCGATACCCCTCCTGGACCGAGCACGTCCAGCGCTGCGCCCGTCATGGCCAGGGATGCTTTGCCGACGGCGATGACGGCAAGCCTGCCCTGCGTCACGAACTCATTTCCTCGAACGGCAAAACCTCGAGAGGTGCGCACCAGGGCACCCCTCACTGACTTTGACGGCTCCACGGCCGAGAGGACGGCCTGCTGGATCCTTCGCGATACCCGCTTCAGCTCGGCAATGCTCATCAGCTTCCGGCCCTCAGCGCGCCGCGACCAGCCTGCCGGGCTTTCCCTCCAGCCTG